>JAHJUC010000364.1 GCA_018829385.1 Alphaproteobacteria bacterium | reverse complement strand
TTCAGATAAAGTTCCACGGTGTAGATCCCCAAGCCCTCCTGCATTCGTCACAGAAGGAAAATAGGTGGCCGGATTTTACTCCGCCCGCGGCCGGACTATTCCGCCGCTACCGTGGCCGACTTTTGCACCGCCGCTCTCAACATATCGGCATTGGAAGGATTGGAGTTTCTGCTCCGCCAGCAGCTTTTTAAGCTTGGCGTTCTCATCTTCGAGCGCTTTCAGCTTGCAGGCATCGGAAACATCCATGCCGCCAAACTTGGCTTTGTATTTGTAGAGCGATGCCGTGCTTCCGGCACACCTCCGCAGTCGGTATCCCAGATTCCTGCACCTTAATCATACCGATGATCTGCTCGTCGCTGAAATGAGATGATCTCATTTGACCGTCTCCTATCAGGGGACGAATTCTACCCAAAACTGGATGAAGAAACAGGTCTAAGGTCATCATGTCTGGATGGCGCCCGTTTGGCAATATGATTTCAGGCAATGCCTCCCACATTGCTATGGGTGCCTCGCGGCACACCCTCATCAAGATACCACTTGTCGTTCGGCCGCGGCCGGTCACGTCGGATGCAGGCGGCAAAATGGGCACCGAAACGATTGACCCAGAGCCGAGTTGTTTCCCGGCTGATAATCACGTCACGTTCGACAAGAAGATCCTCGACATCAGCCGTGCTCAGCGCGAACCGATGGTACGCCCAGACGGCTAGGCGATGATTTCACGAGGGTGACGATAGCCCTTCAGGCGCGGCATTGCAGACGGTATTATCATACACCACACTGTAGCCAGGTCAGTATGGCTGAACAACATGGCAATGCCACCCAGAAAGCTCACCGCCAGGCGACCATCCGCCTGGCGGCAATCGCGGCCTGGCCCAGCGACAGGCCTCCGTCGTTAGCCGGGACGCGCGCATGAACAAGCACTTCGTAGCCTTCAACCAGCAGTCGGCCATGCAACGCTTCCAGCAGAATCCGGTTCTGCATGACGCCACCGGAAAGAACGATCCGGCGTATTCCGGCACCGTCGGCAATGCGCATGGCGGTTTCGGCCAGTGCGGCAGCAAGCCCCAGATGAAAGCGGGCAGCGATCACGCCGGGACCCGTATTGCGGGCGATGTCCCTGATCAGCTCTTCCCAAAGCGGGGTCCATGAAAGCACGTACCTGGCCTGGACCGGAGTGACGGCGACCGCATAGCCGGATTCATTTGACAGATGCGGCTGGGCAAGCGCCTCCATTTCCATTGCTGCCTGCCCTTCATATTGCTGGCGATCGGCGCAAAGGCCCAAGGCGCCGGCCACCGCATCGAAAAGACGGCCCGCTGACGACGACAAGGGCGAATTGAGCTTTTGCGCCATCATCCGTTCGACAACAGAGAGCGGATGCGCACCCAGCGCCACGCCAAGCGGCGTCCTGGACACCCGCCCGAACCAGTCCTCGCCGAACGCCGTGGCAAGGTGGGCGATCGTGTTACGCCAGGGCTCGCGCATGGCCTGCGCGCCACCCGGAAGCCGGATCGGCGCAAAGTGCCCTGCCCGGTCAAAGCCGGAATAGCCGCCGACCAGAAATTCCCCGCCCCATATCGTTCCGTCTTCGCCAAACCCGAGCCCGTCCATGACCACCCCAACCGTCCGGTCGTCTCCAGGTTCGGTCCGGTGTTCGGCCAGGCAGGCCGCGAGATGAGCGTGGTGGTGCTGGACACGCACCAGTTCCGCTTCGGTTTCACTGGCCAGCGCCTCACCCCATTGGGTCGACAGATAATCCGCATGCAAATCGACCGCGATGACTTGCGGATCAAAGCGAAAAATATCGCGGTAGAGCCCAATTGCCTTGCGGTAATCCGCATGGGTCGCGGCCTCCTCGAGATCGCCCAGATGCTGCGAGACAATCGCATGTCCGTCCTTGAGTAGCGTGAAAGTCGATTTGAGCTCGCCGCCCATCGCAAGCACCGGCGGACAATCGGCGAAACCGTCCGCCATCCACAGTGGCGCCGGTGCAAGTCCGCGCGCGCGCCTGAGGATCTGCGGGCCGGGCGCATCGAGCCGGACGACCGAATCATCGAGCCGGTTGACGATATCGCGGTCATGCATCAGCCAGCAGTCGGCAACGCCGGCGAGCCGAACACGAGCGTCGTCATTGTCGATAGCCTGCGGTTCGTCCGACAGATTTCCCGAGGTCAGGACAATCGGCTGGTCCAGCGCCCGGGTCAGCAGATGATGCAGCGGCGTATAGGGCAGCATGAAACCGGTGCGGACCTGCCCTGGGGCGATACCCGACGCCAATGCCTCGCCATCATTGCGCAGCAACACGATCGGCGCGGCGCTTGAACCAAGTAGTTCTTCCTCCTGCGCTGAGACCGCGCTAAAACGGCGGATTTGACCGACGTCGCGCGCCATCACAGCCAGTGGCTTGGCCGCCCGGCGCTTGCGACGTCTGAGTTCGCTGACCGCTGTCTCGCTGGTGGCGTCGCAGGCCAGATGAAATCCGCCAATCCCCTTGATCGCAACGATAGCACCCTCGCCGATCAGCCGCGCCGTTTCAGCGACCGGATCGGCGCAGCCGGTGTCGCCATCGCCATCTTCCAGCCACAGCCGGGGCCCGCACGCGGCACAGGCATTGGGCTGGGCATGAAACCGCCGGTCGGCCGGATCTTCGTATTCGCTCCTGCACGCCTCACACATCGGAAAGGCGTTCATCGAGGTCCGCGCCCTGTCGTAGGGTATCGAATGCACGATCGACAGCCGTGGCCCGCAATGGGTGCAGTTGGTGAAGGCATAGCCGTAACGCCGGTTGGCCGGATCGAGGATATCGGCAAGGCAGGCCGGACAGGTGGCCGCGTCAGGGACCACGCCAGTCGAGATTTCGCCACTGGCGCTCTTGATGATCCGGAAACCGTCCCGCTCGGGCGCCCGGTCCACTGCTTCCCAGCTGACGGAATCGATGCGAGCCAGAGGCGGCGCCTCCCGGCTCAGCCGGCTCCCGAAGCGGTCCAGCGCCGCTGAGCCGCCCCAAACCTCGATTTCGACCCCGGCTCCGTCGTTAAGCACATGCCCGCACAGCCCCTCCTCCGTCGCCAGCCGCCAGACATGCGGGCGAAATCCGACGCCCTGCACCAGCCCCCGGATCCGGAGCCGGCGTCCAACGGGTTTTGGCGCAATATCCATGATGCTGCCTCAATGCACGGTGCAGACAAGGCAGGGATCGAAGGACCGCACAATGTGCTGCACCGCCACAGGCTCGGTTTCACCCGGCCGCACCGGCGCTCCCGCCAGCGCCTGCTCCAGCGGGCCGGGAGTTCCTTCGGAATCACGCGGCGAGAAATTCCAGGTCGTCGGCGCGATGATCTGGTAATTGGCGATCCGTCCGTTTTCGATCTTCAGCCAGTGCCCGAGCGAGCCACGCGCGGCCTCGGTCAGCCCGCTGCCTTCGGCGCTGTCGGGCATGGACGCATGGGCGATGAACGGCTCGCCCGGACGAAGCACTTCGACCCAGCGCTGCATTTCCAGAACCACCAGCGCTATCTCCAGCAGACGGGCGACCACCCGCGTATGGACATTTCCGCCCGTCCGGGCATGGAGGTCGAGGATCAGCGGGTGGCCATCAACGAGCTGGCGGGCAAGGGCACCCACTTCCATCACCGCGCCGCCAAGCCGCGGCGCCTTGCACCAGCTGTAGGAATCTGGCCGGTCAGCATCCGGGCGTGTTTCGCCTTTCGATGGCGAGAGCGCACCATTGCCCGCGGCATACCAGGCGTGGCTGATGTCTTCCGCTATTGCGCCCGCATCAAGCGATCCGCAGCCGCCATTCGTGAACACGCCTCGCGCGAACAAGTGCGCGCCGGCCCTGGCATAAGCGCCATTGCTCATGTAGCGGCCCGTGGACGGTCCGAGCGAAGTCAGGTTCAAAGCCTTCGAAATGTAGAGAAAGTGGCGAAAATCGCTTGAAGTCTCCGGTTTCTCGGCTGCCCAGGTCGCGAGCTCTGTCTCATTTGACAACTCAGCGATCCGCTCAAGTCGGTCACCGAACAAAGTCCGTTCGAGAAACCGGCGAAATGCCGAAAGCGTGGCGCCCATCCGCGCCATTTCGCCAGCAGAGACAGCCCTTGTCGAACCACCCGGCTGAACGGAAAGCGTGTGTGGCCACTTGCCCGCCAGAATTCCCATAAGATGCATGAATTGCGCCCGCGCCGGCAGGACATCGGACGCGGCTGTTCCCTTTATTGCGGCGAAACGTTCGCGGGCAACCGAATGCCAGTTCTCGGACGTATAAACATCGCGGGCAAAGTCGGGCATGAAGAACAGGTAGAAATGGGTCAGGTGATCGGCGACATTCTCGGTCGCGTGCACAAGGTTCAACGACAGTTCGCCATTCGGAGGCATTACCACACCCTGCGCTTCGGCCAGGGCCATGGCGGCGGCAACCGACTGGGATACGGAACATATGCCGCATATCCTGGGCGCGTAGACCAAAGCATCCATTGGCGGCTTGCCCGACAGCATTCGCTCGAAGCCGCGGTAGAGTGGAGAAACGACAAACGCCTTTTCCACCCTTCCATCGCCGATGTCGAGCTTGACCTCGAGATCGCCCTCGACCCGGTTGAACGGTCCGACAACCAGCCGGGTCATCGTTTTTTCTTCTGCCGGTCCACCGGCGGACGGGTGAGATGATCGGCCACCGCGTTTTCCTTGAGCCGCTGCGGCGTCGCCGCCTTGGACAATGACGCCAGCGCCACGAACCATGCTTTCGGCATATCGGTCGGCAAGCCGACCGGAATGCCCGACACCTTCGGAGTCAGCGTAAAGGAGTGACCGGGCTCCTCGAACCCCGGCGCGGTGCAGTTGATGCAGGGATAACCTCCGTCGAGACAGGAACCCGAGCCGTTCCAGGCACGCATATTGCAGTCGGCGCGCGCCTGCGTCCCCTTGCAACCGAGATTTTCCATCATGCAGCCAAGATCGCACAGCTTTTCGGCGCTGGCCTTGAACTCGTAGAATTCATTGCGGGCGCAGCCGTGATGGACGAGATGCATTGTGTAGGACAGTGGCCGCTCCCATTCATCGATATCATGCGCGGCGAAGCGGCCGGCGGCAATGGAATGCAGCGTTTCCGTCAACCATCCCGGATGGATCGGGCATCCGGCAACATTGATCACCGGCATGCCGGACTTCGAGCGGAAATCCGCCCCCAGGAGCCCGCCCTGCTTCTGCCCGTCATAGGACAGTCCGCAGGCCTCGACCTCGTTGGAACCTGCCGCCGTTATGCCGCCGAAGGCCGCGCAGCTTCCGACCGCGACGACATGGCCGGCGTTGCGGGCAAGGTCGGCGATCCAGTCCATCATCGGCCTTTCCGTTCCGGGCATCATGTGAAACCGGCCGGTTCCGTTCGGCCCGCGCATGACCGAGCCCTCCAAGCACAGGATGTCCAGGCGCTCCTCGCCCCTGCAGATACGCTCCATCAGGCCTATCACCTCGCGACCCGTCGCCTCGCTCAAAGACGGATGCCACAACACTTCGATATCCGCCGCCTCGAACGTCGCCAGAAGGTCTGGACCCTCGGCTCCGATCAGCGACAACGTGCATCCGCCGCAACCGCCGGATTGCAGCCAGAAAAGCCGCAAAGGGCGTTTGCGCTCAGGTCGCTGGATGTTCATCGAGCGGTACTTTCAATGTGAATTCGGCGCCGCCACCCGGCCGGTTGGCAACGGTGAGGTCTCCGCCCTGTTTGAGCGCGATATTATAGCTGATGTAGAGACCAAGCCCGGTTCCCGCGCCGATCGGCTTGGTGGTGAAGAACGGTTCGAAGATCTTATCGATCCGGTCGGGCGGAATCCCCGGGCCATTGTCGCAGACGCGGACGATGACCTCGCTTTCGGTCTTCTCGCCAGTGATCATGATCTCGCCACCGGGATTGCCTTCAAGCACATCGGCGGCATTCTGCACCAGATTGACGATGATCTGGTGCAACTGACCCTTGCGCCCCCTGATCTCAAGCATGTCCGGCACATCAAGGATTACCGCCGGTTTCATTCGCTGGGTCTTGATCACCCAGTCCACCGCAGTGCGCACCAGCCTTGTGACATTGAACACTTCCGGTGTTTCTTCCTGGTTGCTGGAAAACCGGCGCAGGTCCTGGACGATGTCACGCACACGCTCCGCCCCTTCCAGCGTTCCGTCCACCAGCGGCCCTATATCACGCAGCACCTGGTCAATCTTCAGTTCCCGCCGCAACGCCTGCATCTTGTCCGGACCGGTCTTCTCGTTGCAGGCGGACAGATATTTGGTGATCGCCTCGCCATAGCGCTTGAGCGCGTACATATTGCCGAACACGAAACTAATCGGGTTGTTGAGTTCATGCGCGACGCCGGCAACCAGCCGCCCCAGCGCTGCCATCTTTTCGGAAACCAGCATGCGCTGCTGAGTGTGGGTGAGTTTCTGGTGAGCAGTATCGAGTTCCCGGTAGGCGCGCTGCAATTCCCCGATCGGCCGGCCGACGAGAACCATGCCGACCAACCGGCCACGATGATCGCGGCGCGGCGTGCAATTGACCGAAATCAGCGCTTTCTGACTGTCCGGCCCGGCAAGCGACACATCACGCTGCGCCACCATGCCGCCATTCATCAGTTCGTGCAGGAAGCCGCAGACGGCCTCCTGGCTTTTGTCATCGAACAGTCCGGCAATCGGCAGACCGGTCAGATCCCGCTCGCGGCGGGCGACGATCGTTTCAAGCGCCGGATTGACCTGCTGTATCAGCCCGTCTGCATCGCAGACGATCAGCACGTCGGTCATTGCGGCAAGCACCGAACCGATGAAGTCGTGCGCTTCCTCGAGCCGCAGGTTCTTTTCTTCAAGCTCGGTCTGGGAATCGACCAGTTCGGTATAGACCTCGTCCATTTTCTGGATGACATCGATCCAGACCGCTTCGCCGCCATCCCCCATAGGAAGGCTTTGCCTCGGCGGATTGCTCGACCCGAGCCTGATGTCCTTGTGCGAAGGAGTCAGCATGATCCTATCCACCCGATCCGGCTGCCCGACGCGCGGTCGGCAGCAACTTGACGTTTTCCAATCCGTAGCGCTCGAGCTTGGAACGCAATCCGACGCGCGACAAACCCAACTCCCGCGCCGCTTTCGACTTGTTCCAGCGGTGCCGGATCAGGGTTTCGCGGATGATACGCGATTCCAGCGCTTCGATCCGATCCTTGAGCGTTCCCTCCATTGCTGCGATTTCGGCGTCCCCGTGCCGGTCCCGGTCCGCGGGATCGGCACGCAGGATATGACGCGACAGAAGCTCGGCACCTAGTTCGTGCCCCTCCGCTCCAATCACCAGCATCTGCTGGATCTCGTTCTGCATTTCTCGGACATTGCCGGGCCAGCCGTAATTGCCCATGCAATCGAGGGCCTCCTTCGAAAATCCGGGAACACGCTTGCCCAGTTGACCCATCGCGCGCGTCAACAACGCCTTGGCCAGAACCGGGATGTCGGACGAGCGATCCTTCAAATCGGGGATGCGGATCACCATTCCGGCCAGGCGGTAATAGAGATCGGCGCGAAACCGTCCCGCCCGCACTTCGTCCTCGAGATCACGGTTCGTCGCCGCAATGACCCGCACGTTCACCTTGCGGGTCTTGCCGCTGCCGACCGGACGAATCTCGCCCTCCTGCAGCACGCGCAGCAGCTTGACCTGAAACGCCGGAGAGACTTCGCCGATTTCATCGAGAAACACCGATCCACCGTCAGCCCGTTCGAACAGGCCCATGTGGTCGTCGACAGCGCCGGTGAATGCGCCACGTTTGTGGCCGAACAGTTCACTTTCCAGCAATTCGTCAGGCAGGGCGCCGCAATTTTCCACCACAAAGGGCTGGTTCCAGCGCGGCGAACCGTAATGCAGCGCCCGCGCGGCCAGTTCCTTGCCGGTGCCCGAGGCCCCGGCCAGCAGGATCGGCACATCATAGGGCGCGACCTTTCGCAACATGGCGCAAACCTCATTCATAGGGCTGTCCTTGCCCCGGATGATGCCATCGTCGAAATCAAAGTCCTTGCGCAGCTTCTCGCGCCTGTCGGCAACCTTCTGGTGCGCGACATTGGGCGACATCTTCAGTTCGACAGCCAGCAGTTCGTTCTCGCGCTGCAACTGGAAAAGCCGGCAGGCGGTCTTCAGTGTCAGAATCAGGCTTTCGGGATGCCAGGGCTTGGTGATGTACTGAAAGATCCCGGCTTCGTTGATTCCGTCAATAATATCATGGGCATCGGTATAGCCCGACACGATCATCCGGATCACGTCCGGCCAGCGGTCACGCACCGATTTCAGGAATTCGACGCCTGTTTGCTCCGGCATGCGCTGGTCGCACAGGATCGCCTGCACTGCTTCGCTTTCCATCACCGCCAAGGCCGCTCCGATGGTGGCCGCAGTCCTAACCTCGAAATCCTCGTTCAGGATCCGCTCGAGCGATTCCAGCGAGCGTACTTCGTCGTCGATGACCAGTATTGTCGGAAGATCGGTCATGACGCGGCCCTCCTCTCCGGCTGCATGCTCCGGGTCGTGGCACGGTGCCGGGCAATGGTAATGGGCGTGCGCGACTTGGCGACCTTGTGAACGAAATTATGCCGCGCGATGTGGTAACTCGGGTCGAAACCATGGAAGTTTCGCCGCATCCGGTCCAGCTCTTCGGCACGATAGGCGGCAAGCGGCTTGGCCGCCTCGTCGTCGGCGCGGCGCCGGGCCTTGGCCTCGATTAAAGCTCCAATTTCCGGACGGCCAGCGAATTCCAGCGCCATGCCGCGCACGGCTGCGTCAAAGCCCCCCCGGCCCGTATCGACGATCTTGTTGGCAAGCCCGAGCGACGCCGCCTCCTCCGCTCCCATCGGCAGCCGCGCCGCGGCAATGCGTTCCACATTCTCCGTGCCTGCATGACGTGGCAGCAGATAGGTCCAGAATTCCGATCCGTAGAGATTACCCATGTCCTTGTAATGCGGATTAAGGATCGCACCCTTGCGCAGCCAGACCTCATCTGCCGCGCGCGCCAGAAACACCCCGCCAGCGCCGGCATTGCCGCCGACGGCGGAAACGACGATCTTGCCGGTGGTGCGGATAACCGCTTCCGCCAGGTCGTCCATGGCATTGATATTGGCCCAGGATTCGTCCGCCGGACTGGCCGCCGCCTCGATCAGATTGAGATTGAGCCCGTTGGCCCAATGGTCTGACCCGCCGCAAAGCACAATCAGGCGCGTGGGCCTGGCGGCCGCCTTGCGCCAGGCCTCAAGCAGCAGCTGGCAGGCTTCGGTGCCCATTGCCCCGTTGTGGAAACGAAAATTCAGGAAGCCGACAGAGCCAGCCTCCTCATAATGGATTTCGGCCTGACCATCGGCCTGCGGCAGGCTCTCCGCCTCCACGGCGAAGACATGCGTGGCGGGCAATTTTATCGCCTTGACCTTCGCCATGCGTACGTGGCCGATCCAGACCGCCCCGTCCCGCGTTGCCCGTGCAATGGCGCCGCCCGATCGTGCGATCGCCGTCCCCGGTTGACCTGCCGGCAAGCCCCCGGCGCGGTGCGCGTCATGGAGATAGACCGCTTCGCCGAACATCTCGTCGCGCACGCCGGGCACTCCATCCGCCGAGGCGATCTTGCGCAGTACCGTATCCGTGTCATCGTGAGTCCAGTCGATCGCCCGGTCTTTCTGCTGCATGCCTTTGCGCCAGACCGGTACTGCTCCCATTTCCTCAGCGCCTGCTGGCTTGCCACCCTGAACGATCTTGCCGATAGCCTCGAGCACCGCCTCCACCGCAGCCTCGGTCACTTCGTGGCGATAAAGGCTCGATTTCGGCGCGTCCCGCATTATGAAACGGCGATGTGCCCAGACCGGACCGGCATCCAGCGCGTCCTGCGCCTGCAGCACGGTTACGCCCCAATCCGCCTCTGCGTTGAGGATCGCCCAGTCGAGTGCCGACGGCCCGCCGTCACCGACCGGACCGGGATGCACGACCAGGCAGATCCGGCTTTCCCAAATCGCGCGTGGGATGGCGCGCTTGAGGAATGGTGCGACGATGATGTTCGGCTCGAACAGCTCAACCGCCTCAAGCGCCACCGCGTCATTGATATCGAACTCTACCGAGACTTCATGTCCCCGCGCGCCCAGCTCCACGAAAAGCCGCTGGCTGAGCGAATTGAAGCTGTGGCAAAGGAACAGGATGCGCATGGTTCAGCAGATCCTCGGCAATTGCTCACCGGCAAGCCAGTCGACCACTCGCGTGCCTCCAAATCCGGTTTTCATCTGAATGAGGTTGGCATCGTCTTCCGTGACCGTGCCGATCCGCGCCGTGTCCCTGCCCAACGGATGGGCGCGCATGACCTCGATCAACCTCTCCGCATCCGCGGCTTCGCACAGGCAGATCAGCTTGCCTTCGTTGGCCACATAAAGCGGGTCGAGACCCAGCAATTCGCAGGCTGCGGCGACGTCCGGTCTCAGCGGGATCGCCGCTTCGTCGAGCATCATCCCGACTTTGGCCGATCTGGCGATCTCGTTGAGCGTCGCCGCAAGTCCGCCACGTGTCGGATCGCGCAACACAGCGATATCCGGCACCGTCTCGATCATCTGAGCGACCAGCCCATGCACGGCTGCACTGTCGGAAAGAATTTCCGTTTCGAATTCAAGATTTTCGCGTTTTGACAGGATCGCCACACCATGGTCGCCAATTGGCCCGGACAGCAAGATCGCCTGTCCGGGCCTGGCTCGATCGGCCGAAACCCGCACTCCGTCCGGCACGACGCCGAGGCCGGTGGTGGTGATGAAAACACCATCACCCTTGCCCTTTTCAACCACCTTGGTGTCACCGGTGACGACCGGAACGCCTGCCTCGCGCGCCGCATGCGCCATCGAGATGACGATCCGCTCCAGATCGGCGAGCGGAAAACCTTCCTCGAGAATGAAACCGGCGGTGAGATAAAGCGGCTTCGCTCCGGCCATGGCCACGTCGTTGAGCGTGCCGTGGACAGAAAGCGAGCCGATATCGCCGCCCGGAAAGAACAGCGGCGAGATCACATGGCCGTCCGTCGACATTACAAGCCGGCCCTGCGGAACATCGATCAGCGCTGCGTCATTGCCCTGGTCGAGGACCGGGTTGCCCAGATGCCTATGGAACAGGTCGCGGATCAGCTCCGCCATCGCCCGGCCGCCGCCGCCATGGGTCATGTCGACATTGCCGGTTCTGAGCGAGATATCCTTTTCCACCATGTTCATGCGGCAACCTCCTTGCCGGCCTTTTCCCTGGCTGTCTTCCGGGGCTCCCGGAAACGGCCATAGGTCCAGTAGGCTGCACACGCGCCCTCCGACGACACCATGCAGGAGCCCATCGGATTGTCGGGCGTGCAGACCGTGCCGAACAGTTTGCAATCGGTCGGCTTCTTGACCCCGCGCAGGATTGCCGGGCATTCGCAGGACTTGACCTCGCGCGACTGCTTTTCCGAAATATCGAAACGCTTCTCGGCATCGAAGTCGGCATAGGCATCGCGGATACGCAGCGCGCTGTATGGGACTTCACCGAGTCCGCGCCACTCAAAACTCTGGCGCAGTTCAAACACCTCGGAGACAAGCTTCTGGGCCTTCAGATTGCCTTCGCGGGTGACCACGCGGGTGTATTCGTTTTCGACTTCCGCCCTGCCTTCGTTGATCTGGCGGATCAGCATCAGCGCCGATTGCATTACGTCGAGCGGTTCGAAACCGGCAATGACCACCGGCTTGGCGAATTCCTCGGCGAAGAACTCGTAGGGTTCCGATCCGATCACCGAACTGACATGCGATGGCCCGAGAAAACCATCGATTTTAACGGTCCCAAGCTCACGTACTTCCGGCGATTCCAGAATATGGCCGATCGCGGAAGGCGTAAGCACGTGGTTACAGAATACGGAAAAATTCGTGAGACCCTCTGCCTTGGCCTGACGGATCGCCACGGCCGACGGCGGCGTGGTGGTCTCGAAACCGATGGCAAAGAAAACCACCTGCCGGTCCGCATTGTCGCGAGCAATCTTCAGCGCATCGATAGTCGAGTAGACCATGCGGATATCCGCACCGTCGGCCTTGGCCCGGATCAGCGAACGCTGTTTGGTCCCCGGCACCCGCATCATGTCCCCATAGGAACACAGGATCACGCCGTGGCGCTCGGCAAGCTCCACGGCATCGTCGAGACGCCGCACCGGCAACACGCAAACAGGGCATCCGGGACCATGGACGAACTTGACATTGTCCGGCATCAGGTCCTGGACACCGTAACGGAAGATCGCATGCGTATGACCTCCGCAAAATTCCATGAGGTGATAGGTACGGTCAGGCAGTGCCTCGCTCCTGATTTTGGTCGCAAGCGTCCCGGCCAGCTCGCCATCTCGGAATTCATCGACATATTTCATGCCTCGCTCCCCGCGATTTCATCGAGTTCTTCCTTGAGAATACCGGCTTCGGCCATCAGCGCCAGCGTTCGCGCGGCTTCCTCGGGACTGACCAGGTGCAGCGCATAGCCGACATGAACCAGCACGTAATCGCCGACCGCCACCTCATCGAGCAGCGCCACCGAAATGCGTTTCTTGACGCCTTCCAGCGCCACCACGGCCATGTCGTTTTCTTCGAGTGCTGTCACCTTCGCCGGTATCGCCAGACACATTGATCGTCCCCCTATTCCGCCGCCGTGCCGAGTGGATGCCCGGCGAGCGCCATCGCCCGCGCCGCTGCCAACCAGGCTATCCAGGCGTCCATACCCTCGCCGCTCTTGGCCGAGACCTGCAAGACCTTGATCGCCGGGTTGATTTTTCGGGCGTTGGCAATTGCCGCTTCGATGTCGAAATCGAGATATGGCAACAGATCAGTCTTGTTGACCAGCACCAGATCCGAGGCCGCGAACATGTCGGGATATTTCAGCGGCTTGTCCTCACCTTCGGTGACCGAGAGGATCGCCACCTTGTGCGCTTCGCCAAGATCGAAAGCCGCCGGGCAAACCAGATTGCCGACATTTTCGATGAACACCACCGAGCCATCCTCAGGCGCCAGATGTTCCACTGCATGACCGACCATGTGCCCGTCGAGATGGCAGCCCTTGCCGGTGTTGATCTGGATGGCGGGCGCCCCGGTGGCACGAATTCTCTCGGCGTCGGCGGAGGTCTGCTGGTCGCCCTCGACCACATAGCTCTTGAGCCGGTCACCAAGCAGTTCGATAGTCTTGACCAGCAGCGCCGTCTTGCCCGAACCGGGGCTAGAAACCAGATTCAACGCCAGAATACCGTGGTTTGCAAAAAAATTCCGGTTCTCGGCCGCATAGCTGTTGTTCTTGGCAAGAATGTCGTGTTCGAGCTGGATCATTCGGCCCCGGCTCATGCCGGGCACCGCCGCACCGGCCTCTCCCGCGCCATAATCGAGCGTCCCGTCATCGCCGTGATGATGATGTTGGTGGCCATCATCATGAACATGTTGGTGGTCGTGATGGTGATGCCCGTGCCCGTGCCCGTGCCCGTGCCCGTGATCATGCTTCTGGCCGCGCGCCTTGTCCACGCCCTCGACCCGGACTTCGCCTTCTCCGCATCCGCAAACCGTGCACATCAGTTGACCTCCAGTTCCTTGATTCGCAATTCCTCGCCGCCTGTCACCTGCAGCTGGTGCGATCCGCAATCGGGGCACGGATCATACCGCTCCGTGAGCACGATGTCCTTGCCGCAGGAGAAACACCAAGCCTTGGCCGGCGTCTCGATGATATCCAGTATGGCTTCTTCGGCGAGCGAGCCGCGCATGACCACATCGAAACCGAACCTCAGCGCTTCGATTTCGACCCCGGACAACGGGCCTATCTCCACGCAAACCCGTTTGACCTTGTCAAACTTTTGCGCGCGCGCCTGATCCTTCAGGACACCCAGAATGCTCTCGCAAATCGACATCTCGTGCATCAGGCTGCCCTCACTTCATAGGCGACGCAAGGGTCGATGGCGTTGACCACCAGATGCGCAAGCGAAATCCTGTCCGCCTCATCATGCCCGTCGAGCGTGGCCAGGCACCGCGCAGCGATACCCCGTGAATCGAAATTCCAGTCTGTTGGCGAAACAATACGGTAAGTGTCGACACGACCACCGAGAAGCGTGACCGTGTGAATGAGCAGCCCGCGTGCGGCCTCGACCATGCCAATGCCTCTCCCGTCGTCGGACCCGGTCATAGCTCTCGGTTCTCCCTGCCCGTCCAGCAATAACCGCATTTCGGCGGGAAGGCACGCAAGTTCGGCAAGCCGGGCGACGAAACGCGCGCCAAGACCCGAACTGTTCAGGCTTTCGACAGCACCTTCGGCCAAGCGCCGCGAGAACAAGGTCGTTTCCGGAACCCCGCCTTGCGAAGCGAACGGTGCAACTCCAGTGTTGCCTGCAAGCAATCGCGGCCATGCCGCGACCGACCCGGCTTCCGGCAATCCAACCGCTTCCCGGCCCGCGTCTGCCAAGTGGATCCAATTTTTCTCGTTAAGATTGGCGACCATTCTCGCCGCAGCCGTCCCGCGAAGCGCGCACCAGTCAGCGAGACCGGCCAACCCCCGACGGGCACGCCAAGCCTCTAGCGGTTCACCGAATATTCTGTCGGCCAGCAGCGCTTCCGCCTCATCAATGACCGCAAGTGCTGCCTCTCTGTCAGGCATGCATCCGGCGCCGATGGCAAATGGGTCACTGCCTGCGAACAAGGCTTGGCGGACCCGGGAGACGTAGCTGATCACCGGACGAACGGAAGAGCCTTCCGGTTCGTTACCGGAAAAAGTCGGCCATGCGAGCGCAATCCGCAGCACGTTCTCGCGCAATGTCTCCATGGCCGTGACCAGTGCCCGGGCGCTGGCTGTTTCCCGGTCTGCAACAGTTCCCATGGCTGATTCCAGAGCCAGCACAGCGGCATGCGACTGGGCATTGGCACAAACGCCGTAGACGGACGAAATACGGGTGATGACCTCCGCCGGCATCCGGCCCCGCAACACCGGCGAGATATTGACGGTCCGGTCGTGCCGCACCGATGATCCAGCGCCCTTGCCCAGCGTGATTTCCACCTTGCCCTCAAGCATCGCGGTGCTCCTCTGGCGCGTTTGCGCCACCGCGCAGAAAGGTCCGGCGGCTCACCGGGCGCGGCACATGCGGCTCATCGCCCGATGCACTGTCTTCTTCGCTTGTATCCTCTTCGGCATCCTTCCCGTCAGCGTTTTCCCCGGTGACAGGGATCTCACCGCGCCACATCGCGGCAATTTCGCGCTCGCTCGGGTCTGCCTCAGCGCCTGTGTCGAAGATCGCATCAAGCGCTGCACCAGCGGTCGCTTCAGCCGCCTCCTGGTCAGAAAACTCCAGCACAGGCGAAAACAGAGAGCACATCCAGAATGCGCCGATCGCCTCCTCGCGGCCTGCGATAAACTCGAATGATCCGGCCGGAAATGCGAACATACGCTTTGTTCCGGTTACGGCCGGCTCATCTTCCATCCTTTCCGCAATGGCCATCAAGTTGATGAACCACGGCGTGATCAGAACGCAGAGCCAGTACCCGTTCCATGATTGTCCACCGATCACTTTCACCGACAGCGACTCGTTGAGGATAGGGATCCCCGCCATACGGCTGGTTCTGATCTCCTCGAAACAGGCTTCCATCCTGGGACCAATTTCGGCGCGGTCAGCCATTCAAGCGTCTCCAATGACCATGAAGCCGGATTTCCCGCTGTCGCATTCCGGGCATGTCCAGTGCTCGGGCAGGTCGGAAAACGCCACTCCACGCGGGATCTGCCAGTAGTCGTCGCCCTGCTCCGGATCATAGACATGCCAGCAGATCTTGCATTCAAGCTTTGTCTGAGGGCCGATCTTGGTTGCGTCTCCGCCATAGGAGCCCGCGAAGAAATGATCGCTCATCGGTAGATTTCCAGAATCTCGTCAAGCCGTTCCGCCGAATCCGCGATATCTTCCGGCGATGCACAGGCAACCTCGGGGACACCGGTGATTTCCACCGTATTGAGGATCATCGTGTCCTGAGAGTTGTAGAACT
This sequence comes from Alphaproteobacteria bacterium, assembly GCA_018829385.1. GTDB lineage: Bacteria > Pseudomonadota > Alphaproteobacteria > Rhizobiales > Rhizobiaceae > Hoeflea. The sequence continues at coordinate 8,605 of JAHJUC010000364.1, read as the reverse complement.
GAACCCACCAGACGTTTTTCGTCGCGGTCGCCGTGATGCGGCAATTGCCGTAGCCGCGCGACAGCACCGTGATTGCGCCACGCCCCAGCGTCTCGTTGAGGAAAAGCAGATCTTCCTCGGTGTGCGGCAGCAAGGACAGATTGATCACATGCGTGAACTCCGGACCGCTCACCCGCGGAATCTGATCATTGATTTCAGGCAGCAAAGGTGGTGCATTGAAAATATTGGGTCCAAAGGCGTCCGGAATGGCGATCTCGCTTTTCGCCGTCTCGAATGCAGTCTCCAGGATGCGGGCCGGAAATGCGCCGACTTCGACATAGTCGTGCAAGACAGAGCCGTCATCGGTGGTTTCGCGAACACGCCAGACACCGGCCAAAACGGCTTCCTGAGCTTGGGCGGAACTGCCGGCGATCAGCGAGACTTCACCTTCGCCCAGGACTTGGCCGACAAAACCCAGGTTTTGCGGATCAAGCCCAAGCAGGCTGACCATGCGAACCTGCTCGGTTTCCCGGTAATCCTGCAGCAGAGAGAGAACCTGCTCAAGCGCGGCCATGCCGGTCTCGAGCCCCTTTGCCTCTTCGGATTCAGGCAGATCGGGCGTGGCGAATGTCATCATGCCCGAAGGCATCTGCATGTAGTCGAGCGTGGTGCCGTCTTCTTCGCCGGGCTGGCTGCCGGGGCCGAGAAAAGAGGTGATCGGGTCTTGCATGGCGGTTTCCTCGAACGGTTCTGGTCACTGTTGAAGGTTCGGTTGCGGAGCACCGCAGCCATCGGGAAACTGGAACGCTGGCGGTTCAGTTGGTTCACGCGACAGGATTTCGGGAATCTCGCGCATATATTCGTTCCAGTCCTGAACCCGAGGAATGACGCCGAGATACTCGCCGTAACGCAGGAAGATCAGCACCGGAAAGGCGTTGAAACGGTAGCGCCGCTGGATATCACGCTCACTGTCGCGGCTGACGATCAGCGGTATGATGGCGCCAGCGAAAGCCTTGTCCAGTTCAGGCACAACCACGGCAACATCGTTGCTTTCCGCCACCCGCATGGCGTCGCCCGCCACAAAAAGCATGGCAAATGGAATTTCTGCCGTCGCGGCCTCAAGCTCCTCATGTCCGATGACACGATAACCTTCGCGATCGATGATCGATTGCAGCAGTGGTGAAAACATGGGGAATCCCTTCTTCAGGTGTTGTCCGGCGCGGCGGCGCGCAAGAAATTCGGCAGTTCGGGCTCACGGTCGATCAGGTCTGCAAACAACTGTTCGAACCCACCCTCGCCACGCATGACCTTGCCCAGCGCTTCGATCGCATCGGCGGACTGGCGCGCCTGCTGTTCGCTGATCACCTCGCGTGCGGCGCCGAGGAAAACCATCACCCAGCCGCCGGGCGCCACAGGACCGACAAGGCACATGTCGATGCGGTGAACTCCGTCGGCTGCGCGGCATAACGCATGCCCCTCACCGGTCTCGATCACCTGCATGGGAATACCGATGCACATCAGCCCGCATCCGCCTTTCCGGTGACAAGACGTTCCATTTCCGCATCAAAATCCCGCGGCCCGCGCCAATTCTGGTCCGCAAGTACCCGTCCATCGCCATGCCGGGGAGCTTTCGCCTCGCCAGGGCGCCCGGTCTCGTAGCGGCCAAGCGTCAGCTCGAGCGAGGCGATTGTGTCATCTTCATCGAGTGGCTTGGTGCGGGGTACGGCTTCCACACCGTGACTGGCAAGAAACTTCAGCGCGATCTTGATCGCCGGTTCGATCTGCACCCTGACCTCGGGGCGAAGGCTTCCGCCATAATCATCGAGTTCAACGGGCTGGACGCCGACCAGCATGAGATGCTCTGGGTAGTCTCCCATCATCTCCGCCATTGCCAGCACTTCCTGGAACCCGGTCTGGTGCAGCGAGATCTTCTTGATGCCCAGAAATTTTGGAACCTCGTCGCCTTCGACACGCTTCAGCGTGCCGGGCGGCAGGCCGTAATCCACCGCGTCGAACACCACGAGAATATCGGCCTCACGAATGTGCTGGACGAGATAGATGCCTTGTGTGCCGCCGTCTATGACCCTGACATTCTCGGGAAAGACATAGGAGCGATGCAATTCCTCGACCGCACGCACGCCGAACCCCTCGTCAGCCCACAGCAGGTTGCCGATACCCAGAATGAGCACCTTGGTGTTGCTCACGACCGTTCCTCCCAAACTCTCGGCCCCTTTCGGGGCCCTCCCATCGATGAACTTCGCAAAGCCCGTGCCAGACTGCCAAGCGATTGTTTTAATTTGGTTTTGCGAAACGGAAATCGAAACGGCGTTCTCATTGATGCAAACATTCTTTCCATTTTTTTAAAAAAATGGAAAGAATGTTTGCATGCGTGGAACCCTAACCGATCGGGTGTGGAAGATCATGACCGCTCCACGAGCACGCCGTTACCAATCGCCGCAGTGAAAACTAATATGGCGGGACCCGAAGGCCCCGCCATCCGCACCAGGGAGGGAATGCGCTGAATCAGTGATCGTCGTCGGCTGGCTTGCCGTCGCGGAACGTGCGCCAACCCGAAAACATCGACGAGATGATCGATTGCCGTGACATGATATCCTCGCGCACAGCAGCATAGATGTGTGCAATCACGAAACATACGATTACCCAGAACCCCAGATGGTGCCAGGTATGAACATCCTGGCTTTGGCCGAAGAGCGGGATCACCCAGCTCGAAAACATCTCGTACTGCCACGACCCCATGCCGGTGCCCTCGCCATAGAGCGCGAAACCGGTGACAATCATGAAGATGATGCCCCAGACGAACATGACGTGCATGACCAGCGTCGCCAACGGGTTGTGACCCGAGTATTTCAAAGGCTGCTTGGCGATCATCGCGTACCACAAGACCTCGTGGACCAACTCCTTCCAGAAACTGCCTCGCCAGACAGGCGGCAGAAAGATCTGCCGGGCGTGGCTGTTGCCGACAAAAGCCCAGTAGACGCGGAAGACAAAGCCAACAGCTACAATGTAAGCCGCCGAAAAATGCAGATAGCGGATCCAGCCGAAGACGAAGCTGTCGCTGGCTTCGCCTCCCACCGCCGGCGGCGGGGAACCGATCAGATAACCGGTGACCGCCAGCACCAGAATGGCGATCGCGTTGATCCAGTGCCACAGTCGCACCGGCGCCTGATAAACATAGACGGCTTCCTCGCTGTGCGAGGTCGTGGTGATGTCAGCGCTCATGCCGGCCCCCTACCCTGCAGCCAGAAGGAGGCCGCCGATGGCGATCGCGAACCCGGAACCAATGAGGCCGAAGCGCATCTTCGCCATGGCGCGTCCGGCGCTGAGCCCGGCTGCATGCAGGGCGGTGCTCGCAAGCACGAAACCCGCCATGTAACCGGTCAGAGCGCCGGCGGCCTCGCTGCCATGCGCATGACCATGCAGCAGCGCGAATCCGCCGATTGCAACGAACGCCGCAGCGGCGGGCAACACCCGGGCGAGTGTGATCATCAATCCGAGTATGATGACCGAGGCCAGTATGCCCGGTTCGACCAGCGGCACCGAAATGCCGCCAATGCCGGCCAGTGCGCCTGCCGCGAGCAGGGCGACAAACAGCACCGGTCCCCGCCAAGCAAACCGCGCCGGTTGGGCGGCAGACCATACGCCGACAGCCACCATCGCCAGAAGATGGTCCATACCAAGCAAGGGGTGCGCAACTCCGGCGGCAAAGCCGGAGAGGTCCCCGCCGGTGTGGGCCAGCGCCGGCGTCGCCGTCACTGTCAGGCCCGCAACCGTAATCGTTTTTCTCAATGTAGACTTCATGATCGCATCCTCCCTTAGCGGACCTTGATATCGGCCATTTCCTCGCCATCCGGCCCCATGACATGGGTCGAACAGGCCAGGCACGGATCAAACGAGTGCAACGTGCGCAAGATTTCGACCGGCTCCTCCGGCCGTTCCATCTTTGTGTTCATAAGCGAGGCTTCGAATGCACCGATATTGCCTTCATTGTCACGCGGGCTGCCGTTCCAGGTGGTCGGCACCACGCACTGGTAGTTGTCGATCTTGGTTTCCTTGATCTTGATCCAGTGCGCCAGCGCGCCGCGCGGAGCTTCGGTAAATCCGACGCCCTTGACCTCCGTCGGCCATGTTTTCGGATCGAATTTCTCGACATTGGCCGTCGCGGTATCGCCCGCCTTGATGTTGGCGATGAGCTTGTCGAAGAAATACACCTGCATTTCCGCCGCCCATTCGGCTTCAAGCGCCCGCGCTGCGGTGCGGCCAAGCGTCGAAAACAAGGCGTCGACCGGCACATCAAGGGTGCGCAGGGTGCGGTTGATCTGGTCGGTGAAATATTCGTGCCCCTGGGCGTAGCCGACGATGTAGCGCGCCAGCGGCCCGACCTCCATGGCATGACCACGCCAGCGCGGCGCCTTGATCCATGAATATTTAGCCGACTCGTCGATCTCTTCGATGTTGGTGCTGGTACCTTTGGCGTTTGCTCCAAGCACATAGTTCGGCTCGGTAATGCCATCCCAGGGATGCAGCCCCTTCTTCTCGTCCGGATAGGAATACCAGGAGTGCGGAACGAACTCCTGCACCTGGTCCGGGTCGCGAAGGTCGACGGGGTGAACCTCGCTCAACTTGCCGTCGACAATCGCGCCCACCGGCATCAGCAGGTTTTCTGGCGAGTAGTCATTAGCCCGGTCCGGAATGTCGCCGTAGGCGAGCACACTCTTGCCCGACAGGCCACCGCCGTAGAGCCAGCCCTTGTAGAAGCCGCCGATAGCCAGGATATCCGGAATGTAGACATTCTTGACGAACTCCAGCGACCGGTCGATCACGCCCTTGACGTAGTTGAGACGCTCCATGTTGACCGGCGCGCCAGCGGCCAGCGGGCCGTCGATGTTGATCGCGCAGGGCACACCGCCAACGAGCCAGTTCGGATGGATGTCCTTGCCGCCGAAGATGGTTCGCGTCGTCATGATTTCCTTCTGGAAATCCAGTGCCTCAAGGTAATGGGTCACCGCCATGAGATCGGCTTCCGGCGGCAGCAGATAGGCCGGATTGGTCCAGTAGCCGTTCTTGAACGGACCGAGTTGACCGGATTCCACGAACTTCTTCAGCCGGTTCTGCACGTCGCGGAAATAGCCAGGCGAGGATTTCGGATGGTTGGGTCCCGTCATCCGCTGCAGTTCGGATGTCGCTTTCGGATCCGCCCTTAGCGCATTGACCGGATTGACCCAGTCAAGTGCGTGCAGGTGATAGAAATGCACCAGATGGTCATGGATCTGCAGCGACAGTTGCATGATGTTGCGGATCGAGTTGGCGTTCTCGGGAATATCGATTCCAAGCGCATCCTCGACGGCGCGTACGGAGGTGAGCGCATGGGTGCCCGTGCAGACACCGCAGATGCGTTGTGTGAAGGCCCAGGCGTCGCGCGGGTCACGGCCCTTGAGGATGACTTCCAGCCCGCGCCACATGGTGCCGGTGGAGACCGCGTTGCGGATGATGTTGTTCTCGTCGACATTGACCTCGCAACGCATATGCCCCTCGATCCGGGTGACCGGATCGACGACCACGCGCTGGCCGGAAGTATCGAGATTGAAGCCGTTCGGTGTTTGAATAGCGGTCATCAGCTTTCTCCTCCCTTCTGACGGGCGCGTTTGACGGCGCTGAGCGCCGCATGGGCCGCGGTGGCGGCGCCAACCACTGTGGCAGCGGTTCCGCCGATCGTGTCGGCATCAGCCTCGATGCCGAAGCCGTGCACATCGGTCAGCCGGTCATAGAAACTACCCTTGTCCCAGAACCCGTCTTCCGAACAGCCGAAACACGGATGGCCAGACTGGATCGGAAAGGAAAGGCCGCCATTCCAACGCACTGTCGAGCAGGCGTTGTAGGTTGTCGGACCCTTGCAGCCGACCTTGTAGAGGCAGTAGCCCTTGCGCGCGCCTTCATCGTCGAAAGCTTCCACGAACTGGCCGGCGTCGAAATGCGGACGGCGATAGCATTTGTCGTGAATGCGCTGGGAATAGAACATCTTCGGCCGTCCCTGCCGGTCGAGATCGGGAAACCGCTCGAAGGTCAGGATGTAGGTGATCACGGCGGTCATCACCTCGGCGATCGGCGGGCAACCTGGAACCTTGATGATCGGCTTGGGCGCCAGGCCCGGTACCTTGTGTATCGGCGTCGCCTGTGTCGGGTTCGGCCTTGCCGCCTGCACGCATCCCCACGAGGCGCAGGATCCCCAGGAGATGATAGCCTTGCAATGGTCTGCTGCGTGCTTGAGCTGTTCGAGATAGGGCCGGCCGGCAATGATGCAGGACATGCCTTCCTGATTGAGTGGCGGATTGCCCTCGCAGGCAAGGATGTAGTTGCCATCATATTTCTGGATGGTTTCCTCGATGATCGCCTCGGCCTGATGACCGGCCGCCGCCATGATGGTGTCGTCATAGTCGAGCGAGATCATCGATAGGATCACGTCCTTGGCCAGCGGATGCGCCGAGCGGATGAAGCTCTCCGAGCAGCATGTGCATTCCAGCCCGTGCAGCCACAGCACCGGAATGCGCGGCTTGTTTTCCATCGCGTGGGCAATCTGTGGCGCGAAAGACGGTCCGAGCCCGAGGGAGGCCGCCGTCAGGCTACAGAATTTCAGGAAACTGCGCCGCGTTATCCCTTGGCGGCGCATCACCTCGTAAAAGGTTTCAGTCATGCGGGCTTCTCCTCCTCTGGCTCCCCAATGCGCGAAAAGCTCCCGCGCACTCTCCCAAGGATCGAAGCAACCGCCATGCCAAACGATTTTCATACAATTAAAACAAACAGATGTATTTCTCGCAGCGAATTCTGGGGATCCGGGATCCGCAAGCGGCTGCAAGCCTTCCGACCGAAATGGACAGAAGCTTTCCAGTCCGGATCATTGTCCACGCCGTGTAGCTCTATTTCCGGTTCCCTCTCAGCCTGCGAATGGTCGAGGACTTGCTGGCTGCCCGCGGGATCATTGTCTCGCACCAAACCGTCCGGCTGTGGGCGGAGAAATTCGGCCGCACCTTTGCCAACAACATCCGTCGTCGATCATCCGGTCGGCTTGGGGACAGGTGGCATCTAGATGAAGCGGCACTGTAACGTTAACCGAGAAACGATGAAAATGTGGGATCTGGCGGCCTGACCAGATCTGCACGTGATCCTCTCTATCGTCGCCATCGTTTTCCAGCGGAAGTGATTGCCCATGCCGTATGGCTCTATTTCCGATTTCCGCTCAGCCTGCGCATGGTCGAGGATATTTTGGCAGCTCGAGATATCATCGTCTCTCACCAGACCGTGAGACTGTGGGCGGAAAAATTCGGCAGGCAGTTCGCCCCTAATATTCGGAGGCGATCAGCCGGCAGGCTCGGTGACAAATGGTACCTCGACGAGGTCGTCATCACCATTGGCGGGAAGAAACACTGGTTGTGGCGCGCCGTCGATCAGCATGGCTTCGTCCTCGACGTTCTGGTCCAAAACCGCCGCGATGCCAGAGCTGCCAAGCGGTTGATGCGCAAGCTTCTGAAAGGGCAAGGTTCTGCCCCGCGCGTTATGATCACCGACAAGCTTCGATCCTATGGTGCGGCGAAGCGGGAGATCATGCCCGGCGTCGAGCATCGTTCGCACAAGGGCCTGAACAATCGGGCGGAGAATTCTCATCAACCTATCCGGCGACGGGAGAGGATCATGAAGCGGTTCAAGTCACCGCGCCAACTTCAGCGCTTCGTCTCAATCCACGACCCGATCGCCAACCTCTTCCAAATTCCTCGCCACGACATGCTATCTCACCATTATCACGAGCTGCGAGGGGCCGCGATGAAGATGTGGAGCGAGATCGCCCATCTTCAGGTAGCCTGATCGCAGACCTCGTGCCCTACCTTGACCCGAGGCGGATAAGTTTACAGTGCCATCCACACGTATGCCTCGCTCTGACATCATTTCCTTCAAGTCGCGAAGGCTCAAGCCGTAGGCCAGATACCAGCGAACGCAAAGCAAGATGATCGACTGGTCGAAATGGCGGCCTTTGAACATTGTCATCTCCGAAAACATCGAGAGATAATTACCGGTTGCCGGTTAGCGAAGAGTTTGCAACAGAACCCTTGAAGACCGCCTCCGCAACAGGATGCGACGGTCATCGAAACCAATTCGCATCTGCCAAGCGACAGCCTTTGGTCATCAAACGCTCATGCACAGATACTTGATCTCGAGGAAATCCTCGATGCCGTACTTCGAGCCCTCTCGGCCAAGGCCCGAGGATTTTATGCCGCCGAACGGCGCCTCCGCAGTTGACACCAGGCCCGTATTGATGCCGACCATGCCGCTCTCAATCTCCTCGGCAACCTTCCAGACCGTGGAGATGTCGCGGGCGTAGAAATAGGCGGCGAGGCCGAACTCGGTGTCGTTGGCGAGCGCGATGCCTTCCTCGATCGTATCGAAGGCGACGATCGGCGCCACCGGACCGAAGGTCTCCTCCAACAGCACCTTCATTCCCTTGGTTACGCCTGTCAGCACCGTCGGCTGGAAGAAGGTGCCGCCGAGGTCGGAACGCTTGCCGCCGATCATCACGCGGGCGCCCTTGCCGACGGCGTCGGCGACATGGTCCTCGACC
>JAHJUC010000363.1 GCA_018829385.1 Alphaproteobacteria bacterium | reverse complement strand
GCGGAAGCCGCGCAGAAGGCCGGCAAGTTCAAGGACGAGATCGCCGCGGTGACGATCAAGGGCCGCAAGGGCGACACGGTCGTCGAGGAAGACGAATACATCAAGCACGGCGTGACCATCGAGGGCATTTCCAAGCTGCGTCCGGCCTTCGACAAGGAAGGCACCGTGACCGCCGCAAACGCATCGGGCATCAATGACGGCGCTGCGGCCACCGTGCTGATGAGCGAAGCCGAAGCCGCAAAGCGCGGCATCACCCCGATGGCACGGATCGTTTCCTGGGCGACTGCCGGCGTCGATCCGCAGATCATGGGCACCGGCCCGATCCCGGCGTCGCGCAAGGCGCTGGCGAAGGCCGGCTGGAGCGTCGGCGATCTCGACCTGGTGGAAGCCAACGAGGCGTTTGCGGCGCAGGCCTGCGCGGTCAACAAGGACATGGGCTGGGATCCGGCGATCGTCAACGTCAATGGCGGCGCCATTGCCATCGGCCACCCGGTCGGCGCATCGGGCGCGCGCATTCTCAATACGCTGCTGTTCGAGATGGCCCGCCGTGACGCAAAGAAGGGTCTGGCGACGCTGTGCATCGGCGGCGGCATGGGTGTGGCGCTCTGCGTCGAACGCGGCTGAGTTTGGAATAGAGTAACAGTCTGGGAGGATTGGCATGAGCAAGGTAGCAATCGTGACGGGAGGGTCACGCGGGATCGGGGCAGCGATTTCGATCGCGTTGAAGGCGGCCGGGTACACGGCCGCCGCCAACTATGCCGGCAATGACGAAGCGGCGGCAAAATTCACCCTCGAAACCGGGATCAAGACCTACAAGTGGTCGGTCGCCGACTACGACGCCTGCGTCGCCGGCATCAAGCAGGTTGAAGCGGATCTCGGCCCGGTTGCGGTGCTGGTCAACAATGCCGGCATCACCCGCGACGGCATGTTCCACAAGATGACGCCGCAGATGTGGGGCGAGGTGATCAACACCAACCTCACCGGCCTGTTCAACATGACCAATCCGGTCTGGGGCGGGATGCGCGACCGCAAGTACGGCCGCATCATCAACATCTCCTCGATCAACGGACAGAAGGGCCAGGCGGGCCAGGTCAACTACTCCGCCGCAAAGGCCGGCGACATCGGCTTCACCCGGGCGCTGGCCCAGGAAGGCGCCCGCGCCGGCATTACCGTCAACGCCATCTGCCCCGGCTATATCGGCACCGACATGGTGCGCGCCATCGACGAGAAGGTGCTGAACGAGCGGATCATCCCGCAGATTCCGGTCGGCCGTCTCGGCGAGCCCGAGGAAATCGCGCGCTGCGTGGTGTTCCTGGCGTCCGAGGATGCGGGCTTCATCACCGGGTCGACGATTTCGGCCAATGGCGGCCAGTATTTCAGCTGACCGCATCCGGCCATCGACAATATCAGCGCCCGGCGGGAAACTGCCGGGCGTTTTGATTTGCAGGAACGCCTATTTACGGCTCCTGCTAACAAGCCAATTTCCCAGCCAGGGGCTGAGAGCCGGCTTCGTTGCACCGAGGAATGCCTCGGTCTATTCTGGGCCAAAGCCGCGGTTCCCGGATGGGCAGGACGATCCACCGGACAATGCCCGTATCCAAATGGAGAGAAGATGCATCTCGGTCTTATTGGCGGTATCGGTCCGGCGGCGACGGTGGTCTATTACCAGCGGCTCGTCGCTGCGTTCCGGGCCAGGGGACGCGTTCTCGAACTGACCATTGCCAATGCCGATGTGCAGACGCTGGCCCGAAACGCCGCGGCCGATGACCGGCAGGCGCAGGCGGAGATCTATGCCCGGCATCTGGCCCAATTGAAGGGCGCTGGTGCGGATGTCGGCACGATCACCTCGATAGGCGGGCATTTCTGCTATGCGGAAACCGAGGCCATCTCGCCGCTGCCGCTGGTCAGCGCCATCACGCCCATCGATGCCGGCCTTGCAGCGCGTGGCATTCGCACGATCGGGCTGCTTGGAACCCGGCAGGTCATGGGGTCGTCGCTCTATGGTCAGCTCGAGCGGACGCGGGCGATCGCGCCGGTCGACATCGAGGCGGTGCACGAGGCCTATGTCGGAACAGCAACATCGGGCATCTGTACCCCCGAGGCGCGTGCGCTGTTCTTCTCTGAAGGCGCCCGATTGATCGAACGCGGGGCGGACGCGGTGCTGCTGGCGGGAACCGATCTCGGGCTGGCCTTTGACGGCCACGAGCCCGGATACGAGGTGATCGATGCGCTGGACCTGCATGTGGATCACCTGGTCGAGCTTGCGACAGGCGAAGCGGACCGGGGCTGATCAGCCCGGTTGTTGGCCGCCTCAGGAAACAGGTGCAGAGGGGACGATCGTCCTCACATGTCACAAGACGCTCTGGAATGATCGGAGGAGCCTTCAGATGAGCAGATCCCGTAAAGCCGCAGTCGCGACATTCTTCGCTTTCGCCGCCATATCGGCATCGGTTGTTCCGGCCCTGGCCGACCGGATCGATGGCGACTGGTGCTCGGCGGACGGCAAGCACCTCAGCATCGAAGGTTCGCGGATCATGATTCCGTCGGGGGCAGAAATCTCCGGCGAATACGACCGTCACAGTTTCCGCTATTCGGGACCCGCAGACGACCCGGAAGCGGGCCAGATCATCGAGATGCAACAGCTGTCCGACGAAGAGATGTGGCTGCAGCGGACGACGGGTGACGAAAAGATGCCGGTCGAGACCTGGCGGCGCTGCCAGGTGACCAGCTGAATCTGGCCTCGCGCGGGTATGCGGCATCGGCGCTTCGAGGCGCAAAGGTTAACAGGAACGGCTGTCAACCCATCAAATCACGCGCCACCACGCGGCCGGATAGGCGGCATCGCGGGCCGCGGCACAAGATCTGGTATGGAACAAACCGGGAAATCCGGTTCAAGGCTGATTCGTCGCCGATTCGTTCCGGCGCTGTTCCGGAAGTTAACAGAGCTGGAAAAATGCTGCCGAATGCGTTTACCAAGCATTTGGAATGTTTAACGAAATCTGAACACCCGAACCGGCCTGCGAGGGCTGGGACCAAGGTGATGAGGGCGCGCATCGTGGCGGCAAAGGTTAATTTTGGCGGGGATCGGCGCGGCGGATATGGTGCCGGGCGTTGGAGACTAGTGGCAATGCTGCGGCCGCGAACCCATATGTTGTGGTGAACAAACGGCCAACCTGGCCCGGTCGGTGATTCGTCGCCGATTCGTTCCACGGCTGTTCCGGAGCTTAACAGGACCGTTCAAATGCGGACAATCGGCTT
>JAHJUC010000362.1 GCA_018829385.1 Alphaproteobacteria bacterium | reverse complement strand
GTTGCCAGCACCCGCGCGCCAAACGCCTTGGCGAGCTGGATGGCGGTTGTTCCGATGCCCGAGGTTCCGCCATGAACCAGGAAAGTCTCACCGGCCTTGAGCCCGCCGCGCTGGAACACATTGTGCCAGACCGTGAAGAAGGTTTCGGGGATCGCTGCCGCCTCGGTCATGGTCAGCGCCGCGGGAGCCAACAGGGCATTGGTCTCGTCCACGCTGCAGTACTCCGCATATCCCCCGCCCGCCACCAGGGCGCAGACATGATCGCCCGGCTTGAACCCCTGAACGGAGGCGCCGACCGCTTCCACCTCCCCGGCAATCTCCAGCCCCGGAATATCGGATGCGCCCGGCGGCGGCGGGTAGGCCCCCTGCCGCTGCAGGCAATCAGGGCGGTTCACCCCCGCGGCCGCCACCTTGACCAGAAGCTCCGTCGCGCCAGGGACGGGCTTGTCGCGTGTTGTCGGGGTAAGGACTTCGGGTCCGCCGGGTTCCCGGATTTCGATTGCACGCATCAGATCGTTCTCCTGCTCACACTTTTCCACAACTTAGGCACGGGCTAGGATAACGGCAATGCCGGTCGGCGGCCTGACCCGGGACAAAACAGGGGAAATCCCGGACCCCGGCACATGCGATGCACGAGAAGACCGAAACGCGAGGACAAGACCATGTTTGCAGATGAAGACCGTCCCGAACCCGGACAACGCCATGAAATCGGCTGCGACCTGACATTCCTGTCTGCCGGAGAACTGGAGGAGCGAATCGCGCTCCTGCACGAAGAAATCCGGCGCCTGGAAGCAGAAAAATCCTCCAAGACATCCAGCCGGAGCACCGCCGAGAGCTTCTTCAAGCAAAAATAGAGCTTAATTCGCAAGGCGTTACAGAAATGACAAAATCCGTTAAGCTTCGGTTAAGCTTTACAAGTCTTTACTATACGCATCCAGGCTTCCTGGATTTGACAGTCTGACCTGCGGTCATTCTGTTTGACGCCTCCCTGTTAAACTCTTGAGAGCCGCTGATGCGGCTCTTTTTTTGCCTTGCTCCCGAGCGGCAAATGTCCCTAGGATAAAACGTCTTCATTCATATGCATTTTGCGGGCGGGAACGACCCGCATGAAGGGCCCCGGATCCGTGCCGACCGGCCACCAACAGGATGTTTCATTTGCGGTTTCACCGCGGTTTTGACGTTAACCCTTTCTTAAGAATACACTTGCCGGAACAGGGTCCGCGGTCCATTCTGCCCGGGCAAGGCAGAGACCTTTCCCGCCCTGCGAAAGCCGCCTACCCAGTATTTTGTAATCAGGATATTCCGGCCATGTCTGAAACCAGCCTCAACACAATCAACCTCGCGGACCGCATGGCCAACTCGGCCCAGTTCAAGGCGCTCTATGCCGAAGGGATGGGTCTGGTCGAGGAAACCGCGAACTATCTTGACGGCCCCGGCCGGGTGGCCTCGAAGGGTTTGCCGCGGCTGGCCGGCGTTCTCTACGCGGCGGAATCCATGCGCCTGACCACAAGGCTGATGCAGATGGCGTCCTGGTTGCTGCTGCAGCGCGCCGTCAACAATGGCGAAATGAACCGAGATCAGGTTCTCGCCGAAAAGAACAAGGTTCGTCTCGACAGCTTCAATTGCGATCGCACCGCCCAGGGCTGGAGCGACCTGCCGGAAAGCTTCCGCGATCTGGTCGAGCGCTCGCTGCGGATTCAGAACCGGGTGGCGCTGCTCGACCGCGAGATCTACCGTCCGGTGGAAGCCGCGTCCCTGAAGCCGGACAACGAAAACTCGGTCCAGGCCCAGCAGCATCTCCTGCAGACGGTTTTCACCAAGCGCTGAAAGCCTGAGCTGAGCCAAGTCAGATTTCTCAAAGCCCGCGCACCTGCCGCGGGCTTTTTTACGTTGCTGTGCCGGACGCCACGGTTCCGGTTTGACGACAACAAAAAACCCGCCGGGAGCGGCGGGTTCTGAGTGTCGGCGATTGCCGAACGTCTTAGAGGCTGAGGCCTTCGAAACGCTTCTTGAACTTCGAAAGACGGCCGCCACGGTCCAGCATCTGCTGGTTGCCGCCGGTCCATGCCGGATGCGACTTCGGATCGATTTCGAGGTTCATGGTGTCGCCTTCGGCACCCCAGGTGGACTGGGTCATGTATTCGGTGCCGTCGGTCATGACCACCTTGATCATGTGGTAATCGGGATGGATGTTCGCCTTCATCTTCTTCTTCGTCCTGCCGTTGGGAGGCCCCTGCGCAGCGATGCTTGCGGCATTTTGGCCAAACACATAAATGAAGCCGGTGTCCCTTGGAACAACGACTTCCCAATTCGATGGCGAGCCTATACATGAAGGCACTGTCGATAACAAGGGCCGCATCCGTTTTTGCCGGTCTGCCTGTCCATTGAATGCGCATACCAGGAGCAGACGTGGCTGAACAAACCGATACACCCAAAACGGCCCGCCTTTCGGTACGGCCGCTCGCCCGGCTTTTCCCGTATATCCGGCGTTATCCGCATCTGGTGATCGGAGCGCTTGCCTTCCTGCTGCTGGCCGCCGTCACCACACTGACCCTGCCCATGGCCGTGCGCCGGATGATCGATCACGGTTTTTCGGCCCAGGACGCCGGTTTCATCAACACCTATTTCTCGATGCTCGCGGGAATCGCGGTCATGCTGGCGCTTGCTTCGGCCTGCCGCTATTACTTCGTCATCACGCTGGGCGAACGCGTCGTCTCCGACATCCGCCGCGATGTCTTCGACCACGTCACCCAACTGTCCGCCGCCTTCTATGATGCCAACCGCTCGGGCGAGATCGTCTCGCGGCTGACCGCGGACACCACCCAGATCAAGTCAACCGTGGGCGCCACCGCCTCGCTTGCCTTGCGCAACACCATCCTGTGCATCGGCGCAGGCGCCATGATGTTCATCACCTCGCCCAAGCTCTCCGCCCTGGTTCTCGTTGCCATCCCGGTCATCGTTTTCCCAATGGTCGGCTTCGGCCGCAAGGTGCGCAAACGCTCCCGCATGGCCCAGGACAGCCTGGCCGAAGCCATGACCTTTGCCGGAGAGGCCATCGGCGCCACCCGCACCGTGCAGGCCTTCAATACCGAAGCCCGCGCACAGGCCCGCTTCAGCCAGGCCGTCGAAGCGGCCTTCTCAGCAGCCCGCCAATCCATCCTTGCCCGCTCCATCCTCACCGGCTTTGCCATCGCCATGGCCTTCGGCTCCGTCGTCGCGGTGCTCTGGTATGGCGCCCAGTCGGTGCTGTCAGGCGAACTCTCGCCCGGCACATTG
Organism: Alphaproteobacteria bacterium; assembly: GCA_018829385.1. Classification (GTDB taxonomy): domain Bacteria; phylum Pseudomonadota; class Alphaproteobacteria; order Rhizobiales; family Rhizobiaceae; genus Hoeflea. The sequence goes on along the minus strand of JAHJUC010000362.1, from coordinate 389 downwards.
GGCCAGTTCCTGCTCTACTCGGTCTTTGCCGCTGGAAGCCTCGGCGCCTTGTCCGAGGTCTGGGGTGAACTCTCCCAGGCCGCCGGAGCCGCAGAACGCCTGAGCGAGCTTCTTGACGAGGTGCCCGAAATCCGCGCGCCGCAATCCCCGAAGGCGCTGCCCTCCCCCGCGATCGGCGATATCCGGTTCGACAACGTGCATTTCGCCTATCCGTCGCGGCCCGATACATCCGCGCTGACCGGAACCAGCTTTCACGTCCGCCCCGGCGAGACGGTGGCGGTGGTCGGCGCGTCCGGCGCCGGCAAGTCGACCCTGTTTTCGCTGATCCTGAGATTCTACGACACCACCGCCGGAACCGTCTTCATCGACACTGTCGATGTCCGTGAAGC
>JAHJUC010000038.1 GCA_018829385.1 Alphaproteobacteria bacterium | reverse complement strand
CTGATCCGCCATGGAAACCGCAATCCTGTTTGTGCTCGTTCTCGGACTGTTGTTCGTTGGCGTACCGGTGGCCGTGTCGCTGGGGCTCTCGTCGATCATCCTGATCGCCTTTTTCTCGAATGACTCGATGTCCTCGGTGGCTATCCAGCTGTTCACGGCGTCGCAGAACTACACGTTGCTTGCCATCCCGTTCTTTGTCCTGGCGTCGGCCTTCATGTCGACCGGCGGGGTGGCCAAGCGCATCATCCGCTTCGCCATCGCAACGGTCGGGCATTTCCGCGGCGGCCTGGCCATGGCGAGTGTGCTCGCCTGCATGCTGTTTGCGGCCTTGTCCGGATCGTCGCCGGCGACCGTGGTTGCCATCGGCACCATCGCCATCGCCGGCATGCGGCAGGTGGGATACTCCAAGGAGTTTGCGGCTGGCATCATTGCCAATGCCGGAACGCTCGGCATTCTCATTCCGCCTTCGATCGTCATGGTGGTCTATGCGGCGGCAACCGATGTGTCGGTCGGTCGCATGTTCCTCGCCGGCGTGATCCCGGGAATCGTTGCCGGTCTCATGCTGATGATCGCGATTTACATCGTGGCGCGGGTCAAGGGATTGCCGTCCGAACCCTGGCGCGGATTTGGCGAGATCGTCGCCGGCGGCAAGGATGCCGGCTGGGGCCTGTTCCTGATCATCATCATCATCGGCGGCATTTATGGCGGGGTCTTCACCCCGACCGAAGCTGCGGCCGTGGCTGCGGTCTATTCGTTCTTTATCGCGATCTTCATCTATCGTGACATGGGGCCGATGGCGGGGATCACATGGGTCAACGACACGGATTCGCGGCGGGCGCGGGCCGGGTTTTCCGGCGTGGTCTACGCGGTGGCCTTCTATTTCGTCTGGATGATCCTGTCGTTCTTTGCCACCAGCAATTCCGAGACGGTCACCTTTGCCGGCCGCTCCAATCTCGGTCTCGCCATCTCGCTTTTCATCCTTGTCGCCTATACGGCCTGGCGTGGCGAAAAGGGTCTCGCCGGGGTGCCTTCGGCACTGGCGGCGGGCCTGCCGATCTGGGGCCGCAACCTGTCACTCATGGGCCGCAATTTCGGCAAGGCCTTCTTCAACGAAGATACGCGCAAGGTGATGGTGGATGCATCCAAGACCACCATCATGCTGATGTTCATCATCGTCAACGCCCTGTTGTTTGCCCATGTGCTGACATCCGAGCGGATTCCCGACGCGATCACAGACCTGATGCTGGGCTACGGCTTCACCTGGTTCACCTTCCTGATTGCAGTCAACGTGCTGCTGCTGATCGGCGGCCAGTTCATGGAACCCTCGGGCCTGCTTCTGATCGTGGCGCCGGTGGTGTTCCCGATCGCGATGGAGTTGGGCGTCGATCCGGTGCATCTCGGCATCATCATGGTGGTCAACATGGAGATCGGCATGATCACGCCGCCGATCGGGCTCAACCTGTTCGTCACCTCCGGAATCACCGGCATGAGCCTGGTACAGGTGGTGCGTGCGGCGTTGCCGTTCGTTGCGGTGCTGTTCCTGTTCCTGATCATCGTGACCTATGTGCCGGCGATGTCGACATGGTTGCCCTACAGTTTGATGGGGCCGGAGATCGTCACCAGATAGGCAGTTGGGTGCCTTGGACAAAGAAAACCCAAACCAGACTGACCGGGGCGCGAAAGCGCCCCGTTTTTCGTACATGGCCGACATGCGCCAATCTGCCGGTGCTGGTTGTAGGGCGCGCTTCTCCTGATCAGCTCCGGTGATGGCTGGCTTCAGAAAAAGTCATTGTTCGTCGCGTTGTGCTTGCCCCTGTCCGATGCCATGCTGACTGCACGATGAGCGATATCAACTTTCCCCTGATCATGACCGCGGCCCTGCTGGCTACCGCCAGCCCCGGACCGTCCACTCTGGCGATAGCCGGAACCGCGATGGCGCACGGGCGAACGCAGGCGCTGGCGCTGGTGGCCGGCATCGCTTGCGGTTCCTGGAGCTGGTCGGTGGCTGCAGCGCTCGGACTTGGCGCCGTCATGCAGGCCAATGCGTGGGTCTTCGAAGTGCTGCGCTATTGT
>JAHJUC010000361.1 GCA_018829385.1 Alphaproteobacteria bacterium | reverse complement strand
GGCCGGCTGAAACCCTCCGGAAATCGCCGCGCGCGCATGAGACCCCCACTCGGGCTACGCCCTCGCGGCAGCCTCATGCGCGCACAAAGAGTGGCCGATTTTTGCGCCGCCGCCTGGCCGGGTTTTACTCCGCCGTTGACACTATCAACGTCAAAATCCCAAAGTGGTTTGCCGAGCGCCTGAACATTGGCCACCATCGTCAAATCGATGTTTTTGCGGTTTTCAGTCGCTGCGCGTTCATAAGAAAGGTGGAAAAACAAAGCAAAAAGCGGCGCTATGAGCAGCAACAATGCGGCACATACGATCTGAATAAAACGCTTCTCGACGGAGTGTGCGTACATGGTTCCCCTCGTGCCCGATAATCATTTTTGGCACGCTTCTCAGCGGCAGACTGGCATTTCGGGATTAATTTATGCTGAAATTCTTCCATCAGTGCATTGTCAGAACAAGACTCTTGAGCGAGGCAGGGCGGCCGCCTGGCCTCGCGGAATGGTCCATAGTTTTCTCGAAGATCGGATTGACTGAGCGAAAGACAGGCGGGCAGCAATCCGACTTTGCATCCGTGGTAGCCCCCACGATCTTCAGCGGATTGGCTTTTCTTTCCGGACTCGCGTCACATGTTGCTGCCCGCTGCCGGCGGACGCTTCCGCCAGGCATTCCCCGACACTGCTTTTTGGTGCCCGATCGCAAACAGGCGACGCATATAGTCAGTATTGAATGGATCCGTGATTTTGTAGGCAACGACCTCATCAAGGTATGTGAGATTGAAGTTGATCCCCGCCCGCTGCGTCAAAGCATATGTCGCGTTGACGGTGGATCGTGCATGCGTCTTGACGAGTGTTGAATAGGCTCTACCCGCGATCGCCAGCGTCGCCGATTTCACGGACTCGAACTCAGGATCGAGAGTACCGTTGAGAATGATATAGAGATCAACCTTTCCCTGCTTGATCGGCGGATCGATATCGGCTGATGCCAGGAGAGATTCGGGCGCCGTGAACAATTGCGTGGTGGCACCGCCATCGGCATGCATTTCCTGGAATCGTTTGCCGTCCACTTTCACGTCAATCATCACCGGCGGGAACACGGCGGGGATACTTGCCGAGGCGATGAGCACATCGCGGAACAGATCCAGCGCCTGATCGTCGCTGCTTGCGGCGATTGCGCCCATATCCCAGATGACAGTTCGCTGTGCGTCCAGATTGGTCGTGACGACAAAAAAGCGGCGCCCTTTCTCATGTTCAGCCGCTATGTTCCGGAGCATATCGTTGGTGACGTAACGCGCCACCAGATGCCGCAGTGGTGTTGCGTCGGAGATAGCGGACCCAAAAAACAAAGCGGCCGGTCGCGGTTTGAAAAGCGTTTCTGCAACTCCGCTTGTATACAACTCAGTGAGAATGGGATCATATGATGATCCAAGGAACGCGAATGGCGCAATGAGCGCGCCGGTGCTTACACCGCTCACTACGTCAAATGTCGGCCTCGTTCCCACTGCTGACCAGCCTGCCAGAACTCCGGCTCCATATGCGCCACCGGAACCGCCCCCCGAAAGCACCAGATAGCTAATGCGACCCGATCGCATTTGCGGCCGGGACATTGATCCACCCAGGCCGAGCTCGCCGGCGGGGCCGTCGCCCCAAAATCTGATCCCCGAAAAGCCCTCGATCACGGCGGCATCCTGATCCGCTTCCGAAAGCGTGGTACGGGGCAGGCTCACGCACCCGCTCATCAAAACCATCAAAATGATCGGCAAAAGGATGGCGCGCAAGAACCAGCGGGCGGACAGTTCTTCCGTTTTCCAAGGCCCCGCTGACGATAAGTTTGCCCACAGATGCTGCCGCTTGACACGGGACAAATACATTCCTTGGCAGAGACTGGTCATGCAATTGCCAGAGCCAACAGGGGCCCTCTTGATAGTGATGTGTTTGACGGTACTCAGGTGCTGGATCCTTTCGAGACAGTGTGTGAGCCATCACTGATTTGCGAGTCCGCCCGCAGCGACGCCTCCGCTTCTGGCAACGCCCGGCCGGCCCGGGCCAGTCCCAATTCGGCGAGGATTGCATAAAGTGCCGGCAGCACCAACAACACCAAGGTGGTTGACGTGAGCAGGCCAAACACCACCGAGATCACCAGTGGTTTGAGCGTCTGCGCCTGGGTCGAAGTTTCCGCCAGCAATGGTGCCATCCCAAGTATTGTTGTCGTCACCGACACGAAGATCGGCCGGAACCGTGCACGCACCGCCAGGCCTGCCGCTTCCGCCACGGTTACATCCGCGCCGGCCTTTTCCTTGATCACTTCGATCAGGAGAATGGCGTTGTTGACCACAATCCCGGCAAGCGATGCGGCCCCGACCAGTGAGGGCATCGAGATGTTGTAGCCCATTGCTGCGTGACCCCAGATCACGCCGAGGAAAGCCAGCGGGATCGTCAACATCACGATCACCGGTTCGACATAACTGCGGAATTGAAAAGACAAGATCAGATAGATGCCAATCAGGCCGATCAGAAACCCGATCATGATCGAGCCGACGGTTTCTGCCGAATTGGCGGCCTGACCGAGGATCTCGAAACCCAGACCGGGCGTTGCCACGACCAGGTCCGGCAAAAATCCCTTGGCCAGGCGTGATGTGATCGCATCGGCATTGCCGTAGCGGCCGTCCACATCGGCCTGCACGGTCACCGTGCGCAGGCCATCCACCTGGGTGATGCTGCCCCAGCCGCGGGCTTCCTGCCAGTCGGCAACGGTGGCCAGCGGAATTTCACCTCCATCGGGCAGAGTGAGGGTAAAATTCTCCAGATCCGATTGACTGTCACGGTTATCGTCGGCCAGCAGCAACTCGATCTCGTGGGTGATCTGGCCCTGCCGCACATCGACAAGCTGTGTCCCCAGATAGGCCGAGCTGATCTGGGCCGCCACATCAGCCGACGTTAGTCCCAGGACATGGGCACCCGGCGCCAGCCGGAACCGCAGTTCGGGTTTACCGGGGCGCAGGTCTACCATCGCGTTGAGAACGCCCTCGTAACTTTCCATTTCCCGCCGGGTTGCTTCGGCGACCTGTAACAGAACATCCAGATCTGGGTGTGACAGGCGCAATTCCACTGCGACACCCTGCGGACCGATTCCCGGTTCCGCCAGGATCAACGACGTTACGCCGGGCAAAGGTTCGGCCTCTTCACGCCATGCGGAAATAATTTCATCCAGTGTCGTGTTTCGTGTTTCCGCATTCAACAGATCTGCGGATACCGTGGCCAGATGCGCGCCGCTTTGCGACGCCGAGACATTGTAGTTGAAGCGGGAGATGGTGCGCTGGACAAGCGACTGCCCCTGAGGTTGCGCTGGTGCGAACCGGTCATTGACCCGGTTCAGGGCAGCCTCTACCTGGGCCACGACGGCTTCGGTGCGGCCTAACGGTGCACCCTGCGCGAGCATGATCCGCGCTTCCAGTACATCACCGTCAATTTCCGGCATCGCCTCGCGTTTGACCAGACCACCGGCCATGGCGCCGGCTGTGATAATTAACGCGGCAATCGCAATTCCAACCACCAGATACCGCCGGTCGATAGCGCGGTCAGCTGCGCGTCCTACCCATCGATCCCGAATCACGTCGAATCCTGCATCAAACTTCCGGCGGAACTTCGAGGGCGCCTTTGCGATGCCCGACAGCGCGTGCTTAAGATGGTGGGGCAATATTACGAAGGCTTCGATCAGGCTGGCGGCCAAGGCGGCCAGCAGTACCACCGGCAACACTTCAAGCACCTTGCCCAAATCGCCGGCAAGAAACGACAGCGGCGCAAACACGGCCAGTGTGGTCAAGAAGGACGACAATACACCGGGCGTAACCGCCAACACACCGCGGGTCACGGAATCAAGATTATTGCCCGTTTGAGCAGAGGCAGTGGCGATCGAATCTGAAATCACGATGGAATCGTCCATGACGATGCCTATGGCCATTAGCAGCGCCACCAAGGTGATCATGTTCAGCGACAGACCGGTAAGCGACATCCATACGAAGGCACCGAGGAAGGCCACCGGAAGCCCCATTGCCACCCATATTGCGTATCCAGGCCGGAAGAACAGGCTCATCACCAGGATCACCAGTACCAGTCCGATGATGCCGTTGCTGACCAGCATCGCCAATCTGTCGCGGATGATCGAGGTCACATCCTGTACCACCTCAACGCGGACTGCCGGCGGCAGGCCAGCGTTTTCCTCCGCCATAAGTTCCTTGACCCTGTCGAGCGCACGCAGTGCATCTGCATCGAGCGATTTGTGCACTGCGAGCAGCGCGGCTCGAGTGCCGTTAAGCTGCGCCCGTTCTTCATTTGGGCTGTAATGCTCGCTGATCCGGGCAATTTCGCCCAATGTCAGACTGGCACCATTGGCCAGTGTCAGCACCGGAATTGCGGCAAGTTCCAAGGCGCTGCGCCGCTCTTCGGTAAAGCGCAGGCTCAGGTCGCCACCTGGTGTCTCCAGAGTGCCCAGCGGGCGGTCAAGGCTCTGTGTGCCGAGAATGGCGGCCAAACTCTGCGCGGTCAGCCCGTGCTGAGACAAAACAGCATGCGGAATCTCGATGCGAAACTGCCGGTCCCCGAAACCTGACGTAAGAACCTTGGCCACTTCAGGAAGGGCGGCGATCCGGTCCGACAGGTCGGAGGCGTATAACTCGAGTTCACGCGGCGGCAGATCGCCTGAGACGGCGACCGAGGTTACCAGATCGGTGCGGTGTAGCTCGCGGACCACCGGTGGGTCAGCGCGATCGGGAAAACTGTCGATGGCGCTGACCTCGGTCCGCACTTCGTTGACAAAACGGAGCGCATCCCCGCCGGCTGCAAGCGTCGCAACAGCGCGGGCATTGTTGTCCTGGGCGACACAGGCAAGTTCATCTAGCCCCTCGACAGACTGCAATGCATCCCAGAGCGGGCGGCAAATCGATGTTTCCACATCTTCCGCCGTGGCGCCCCGATAGACGATTCTGATCTCCGCCTCGACCGGGCGAAAGTCGGGAAAGGTTTCGCGCTTGAGTGTTGGAAAAGCAAACAGTCCGGCGGCGATGAAAAGCAGCAGCAACAGGTTCGAAGCTGTGGGGTGTCCGGCAAACCAGCGGATCATGGCTGCTCCTCGATCGGCAGCAGTTCGGTGCCGGGAATGGCCGGGGTAATGTCATCGAGAACCAGGCGGTCACCTATCGAGAGGCCCTCGGCGATCACAGCAACCCCTTCCTGCCTGAAGGCCACGGTTACGGGACGCAATTCGAGTTGGTCCTGATCATTCGCAAGATAGACCTGATCACCATGCAGCGCAGTTTCGGGAATGACAAGCGAGTCGGGGATCGTATGGCCGGTCAGCGTAAGCTCGACCTGCATGTTGGGCAGCAATGGGGGCCGCAGCGGCGGATTAGAGTTGCCATAGGGGTCTTCGACCGTGACGATTACCGGGACCGTTCGGGCCCGGGCATCAAGCGCACCCTCGACACGGGTTACGATTGCCGGCCAAGTCTGGGTCGGATCGGACACCAGCCGCACCCTAGCGGTCATTCGGCTGGATGGACCCGTGCGGATCGCGGCAAGCGTATCCTCGATCGGGATTGTACCATAGAGCAGGCGCCGAAACGCAGCGAACGGCAATTGCGCCACCACCTCGACCTGCGCCACACCATCTGTCGCCACAAGCGTTTGGCCAATATTGACATATTCGAACCGGTCCACGGATACCTTGGTAACCCGGACGTCATAAGGAGTGGTGATCGTGGTGTGATCGAGGTCGCGCTGGTTGCGGGCCAAAGCGGCTTTGGTACGGGCGGTCTGGGCGGCCAGAGCATCGCGTCGCGGCCCGATCAGTGCGAGCGTGTTCTTCAACTCGACGACGCTGCGCCGGGCCAGAAGCGTGGCACGTTCTGCTTCATCGACTCGGGTCTGCGCCGCCACGCCCCGTTTCAGCAGATCACGGTTTCGCACAAGTTCAGCCTCGGACAGCGCCAGCCGTGCTTCTTCCAGGTCCAGGATGCGGCCTGTATTCTCCGCTTCGGCGTCGATTTGTGCCGCTTCGGCAGCATAAGCGGCCAAGTCGGCTTCTGCCTGGACAATGGCCAGCCGGTAATCGGTCGGATCAATCTCAAGCACTTTGGTGCCGCCGGCTAACAGCTTGCCACTGTCGAGATCGGCATGACGCCAGATGACTTGCCCCTTGACCTCCGATACGGCAGTCCAGGTTTCCGCCGCCTGAACATTGCCCCAACCCATCGCCACCGGGGCGATACCGGTCGGCTGAAGCGTTACCGTGCGCACTGCACGGCCCTTAACATCGTCTTCTACGCGCGCAGGCCCCTCGGCCTGGATGATAAAGATGGCGGCGATGGCAATTCCCAACGCGACCGGTGGGAGAAACCATAATGCGGAACTGCGGCGCAAGAGCGACCTCCTTCTCAATCGTGGGATGCGCACATCAGGGCGCGCCTAACCAGCGGATGCGGCAGTTGAAGCGGCGAGGCCTCAACCATTGAGAGCCGGGCGGGGGTGGGCCGTGGTCACACTCGCCCAGGCTGCCAGGCACCAGAAACCGAGGCGAAGCATCAGCGCTCCCAGGGTTCGCGTTTCCCATTCCTGCCCCCCGGCGATGATGGCCAGAAAAGCTGCGAACAGAACGACCAGAGCCATGGCCATGGCTCTGGCCAACACTTTACCGTAACGCTGCCCTTGAAAGATGCCAGATCCGGCGACAATGTAGACCGCGCCTGACAGGAAATTGAACCAGAGCACAAAGGGTATGATCTGACCAACCGCGATTCGTGCCGAGTCGGGCCCAAAAAGCACAAATCCGCCTGACCAGAGTGTCAGGACGCCGAAAGCAATCGCAACTGCGCCAATCAACCTGTTTCTCAGCATTAGTGTTGTCTCCTGCATTCCTTGTTCGGTATCGCAGCCGCCATCCGGCTTGCTGCTTCCGTGATTTATCTGCCGACCCGCAAGATCATTCCCTCTGAATTGCGGAACGACCCGTCACCGAATTTTTCGAAGGTAAGGCAGGTCATGCCGCGTTTGGGGCCTTTCGTCATCGTCATGCAGAGGCTGTCGCCGGCAAATTTCCAGGTACCGGCGCCGGTTACGAACGCCGCTTTCATTGTGACTTTGCCGCCGGGATCGTAGCGCAGCCGCACTGTCATTCCGGTGCGCAGCCCAACCAGGTCCTTTCCGATTATCTCAGTGGCGATCTGCGCCTGGGTCAGCGTGTCTGCAAGCGCCGGGGCGGCGGCAAGCGTAGCTGCGGTCAACAGCACAACTCGAAGGAGGGGGGCGGTGTGGCTCATCATGGGTAGCATTCCATTTGTATTTTCGTGCTCACTTCGCCACATATGTAATAGATCACTCACTTTGTAAAGTCCCAGATTCACCACGTAAATCCCCGTTAGCCGGCATTATCAGTGGAACTATGGTTTTCTTCGTCAGAAGAATGAGCTAAAACGCGATAAGCCACTTACTGGATAGGATGCTCCCATGCGCCGCGCGAAATACATGCCCACCGAGGACCGTCGTAACGAGGCTGTCGAGGCAGTCATTGACCTCGCCGCAGCGAAAAGCCCGGAAGACATCACAACCACGGCCATCGCCGGAAGAATGAAATTCAGCCAGGGCGCGCTGTTCCGACATTTTCCGAGCAAGGACGCAATCTGGCGCGACGTCATGAACTGGGTTTCCGATCGCCTGTTTGAGCGCATCGACAAAGTTGCCGGCGCCGAGTCTGATCCCGTAGCAGCGCTGGAGGCCATGTTCATGGCGCATGTTGGTTTTGTGGCCGAATACCCGGGCGTGCCGCGAATCCTGATGGGGCAGCTTCAACGCACTGGAGCAACCCCGGCCAAACAGGCCGCGCAGTCTCTGACTAAAAACTACGAAACCCGGCTTCGCCGCATACTGGCGGCAGGAAAAAGTTGCGGTGCCCTACCTGCCAGTCTTGACGAGGCTGCCGCAGCGACACTTTTTCTCGGCATGATCCAGGGTCTGGTGGTGCAGGCACTAATCAGCGGAGACCAGGCGCAGATGCTGGAGAATGCACCGCGGGTGTTCGCGATCTATCGTGCTGGTTTATTGCAGGATGGGAAAATAACGAAGGAACGCGAATGAGACCGGCGTTTGCGGTGACGGGTGCGACGCAAATCCATCATGGGATCGTCGGGCCACGAACGCTGGGACGGCTTTATTCTGTCGCAATCCGAAGTTCACGTCGCGATAGAACGCTTCCGTTCTGGTCGTTAATCTGAGAGCTATGCACTGACAATTACGATTGCATTGCCAATTTCAATGTTATTAGGTGTCCAAGAAAGAAAATGACACGTATCATCTATTCACCTTCCTTGCACATGAATTTACAAGACCTGCACCTTATTCAAGGTCGTAGTTCATATAGTTTACAATTCCTACTTAAAGACGTATTGCTTTCAAGATCTGGTCGGCTGCATCGTCGAAGTCCGATTTCCGTAACCGCGGAACCTCCAGAGTGGCAGCCACCACGGGTGCAAAGTCGGCATAGAACTGGGTCGTGGCCCATATCATTATAAAGAAATGCCTCGGATCCAACTCCGGAAACCGGCCTTCGGAAATCCAGTGCTCGACAGCTTCACAGGCTTCGCGGGTCACCTCCAGCATGTGCTGGCGCTGCCGGCGCGACAGGAACTTGCCGCCGCGGAGGAGTTCTCCCGCGAAGAAACGTGATTGCGCCGCGTTCCGACGCGAACTCTCCAACTTTTCGCGAACGTAATCCGCAAGCGCTTCTCGCGGGTCGCGCTCGGGGCGGATATGGCGCAAGGCCGCATCCCAGTCGCGAAAGACCTCCGCGATCAGTCGCTCATAGATCGCCGTCTTGGTCTTGAAATAGTAATAAACGTTCGCTTTGGGCAAACCCGATTCCTCGGCTATCTCGGAAATCGTCGTCCCATCGAAGCCCTTGGCCGAAAAAAGCCGGACGGAGACCTCGAGTATCTTCGCTTCGTTGCGCGCGCGGATCCGCCCTTCATTGTCTCCATCCGCCTTCTTCCGTTCGCCACCAGATTGACGTGCCATGCTGCCTGTCCGCTTTCGATGCCATGTTTCGGACTGTCTTAGCAGCTTCGCTGCGCAGGGCAAGAACGTCCTCCGCATAATTTGACGCTAGCGTCAGGTTTGTCAAAAATAAAACTTGACGAAATCGTCAGGATCGTCTTCCCTTGAGGCAACAGGGAGACGACCATGGCAACGACATTGCGCGACGCATTGTCCGAGACGACCGCTGGCTGGAAGGACGACCTTCCGCCAGACTGGCAGTCGGTGATGGACCAGGTTCAGACCGGGATCGACGATGTCGATGAAAGCCTGGACCTGGAGGTTTGGGAACCAATCTTCCCCGCGCGCAAGGGCCGGACATTCCCCGGAGCTCCCGACGGCGCCCACATGCTCCGAGCTTTCGACGGTGTGCGCGCCGACGGCGTGCGGGTGGTGCTTCTCGGACAGGATCCCTACCCCGAACCTGCCGCAGCGACAGGGCGCGCCTTCGAGATCGGCAACGCCGTGGTCTGGCGCGACCTCGACCGCATGTTCTCGAAGTCGATCCGGGCGTGGACCCAGATGCTGATGGCAGCCCGTCACAAGCGTCCTGAACTGTCGAAGAATTTCGCGGCCTGGTCGGAAATGCTCGACGAGATAGAAGCTGGGAGCATGGACATCGAGGCGCCGACGGAGATGGCGGACCGGCAGCAACGTGAAGGCGTCCTGCTGCTGAATTCATCGCTTACGCTTAGCCGCTTCCGAAGAGACATCGACCCGCACCAGGCGCGCGGCCATGTTCCATTCTGGGCACCTGTGATCCAGGCGGCGCTGCGGCATGTCGCCAGCCAGGGACGCCCGGTCGTCTTCGTGGCGCTCGGGCAGGCCGCGGCCGACAATCTCGCGGCGGCAGGGTTGCTGCCAGCACCAGAACCGCACCTGTCGCTGGTTCTGCCGCATCCGGCCTATGCAGACGAATTTCTCGCCTGCCCCAATCCGTTCCTTGCCGCCAATGCGCACCTTGCGCGCATGGGTGCACAGCCGATCGACTGGTAGATACATCATGACAAAGACCTACGATTTCATAGTGGTTGGGGCGGGATCCGCAGGCGCGGTGCTCGCCAACCGCCTGAGCGCCGACGGCCGCCACAAGGTGCTGCTCCTGGAAGCCGGCGCAAAGGACCGGAATCCGCTGGTTCGGCTGCCGATGCTGATGGGCAAGCTGTTTCATTCGGGTCTCTACAACTGGCACTATCACACCGAGGCCGAGCCGCACCTGAACGGGCGCAAGCTCTACTGGCCGCGCGGAAAGGTGCTCGGCGGCACCTCGACAATCAACGGCATGATCTACGTGCGCGGCAACCGGCACGACTACGATCGCTGGGCCCAGCTGGGACTGCCGGAGTGGAGTTACGAGAAGGTTCTGCCCGCCTTCCTGCGATCGGAAACCAATCCGGAGCGCGGTGACGGCGAGTATCACTCCACAAAGGGCGAACTGACTGTGTGCAGGGCTCGCTCGAAGAACGGCTTGTTCGACACGTTCATCGAAGCGGGCGAACAGGCAGGTCTTCCGTTCAACGACGATTTCAATGGCGAAGCGCAGGAAGGTGTCGGTCGTTACGACTTCACGATCCGCAAAGGCCGGCGCTGGTCCACATCATCAGCCTTTCTCAAGCCCGCCAGGAAAAGACCGAACCTGACAATCCTTACCGGCGCACACGTGACCGGCCTGACCTGGGAGGGAAGCCGCGTGACGGGCGCCACTTGGTCCCGCAACGGGCGCCCGGAAAGCGCGACTGCAGCGCGCGAGGTCATCGTATCGGGCGGTACAGTGAACTCGCCGCAACTGCTGATGCTTTCCGGTATCGGCCCCGCCGCGCACCTCGCTGAGCACGGCATCACGGTCCGGAAGGATCTGCCGGGCGTCGGGCAGAACGTCCAGGATCACGTCGATTGCGTGATGAGCTGGGAGTGCAGGCAGCCGGTCACGCTATACAGCGATCTACGCATTGACCGTCTGACGATCTCAATGATCCAAGCGATGCTCTTCGGAACCGGGGTGGTCACGACCTTCCCCTATGAAGGCGGCGCATTCCTGCGCACCCGAGAGGGCCTGGAGGCGCCAGACGTCCAGCTGCATTTCATGCCGGCACTCGAGAAGACCGCCAATCTCAACTTTCCCAATCCCTTCCGCAAGCAGAGGGTAGAGGCCAATCACGGGCTTACCATTCGTGTCGGCCCGGTCAATCCGGCCAGCCGCGGCACCATCCAACTGGCGTCGGGCGATCCTTTCGCCGCGCCGAAGATCCGCCCGAACTACCTGTCGGACGAATTCGATATCCGCACCATGATCAATGCGATCCGCAAGACCCGGACTATCATGGCGCAGGCGGCGTTCGGACCGTTCAAAGGAGCGGAGCTGGCCCCGGGGGAAGCCGTGGACAGCGATGCGGAACTGACCGCGTGGCTCAAGGCGACCGCCATGACCACGTTCCATCCGGTTGGAAGCTGCAAGATGGGGCCGAACGGCGACCCGATGGCTGTCGTCGACAGCCGGCTCAAGGTTCACGGCATCGAAGGCCTGCGGGTCGCCGACGCATCTATCATGCCGATCATTTCCTCCGGAAACACCAACGCTCCCGCCATCATGATCGGCGAACGAGCCTCCGACTTCATCCTTGAGGACGCACGCGCATGATTATCGAACACCGTACCTACACATTCCGGCCCGGAACCGTGACCGGCTGGATGGAGAAATACCGGAGCGAGGGCCTGCCGGTGCAGAAGCGGCATCTGAACCGCTTCGTTGGCCTGTGGCAGTCCGAAATAGGCCGCCTGCACACCACTGTGCTGGTCTGGGCCTATGACAGCCTCGCGGACCGGGAAGCACGCCGGCAATCAATGTATGCCGACCCGGAATGGCAAGACTTCATCGCATCGGTGTGGGCACTCGATGCGATTACCTCGCAGGACGTCATGATCATGACCCCTGCGGATTTCTCCCCGACACCAACAATAATTCCGCCCAGCACAAGAGAGGAACAACTCAAATGACAAATACAACGAAAGGGCGGCTCAGCATCGGCCGCCGCCAACTGCTTCTCGGCGCTGCCGGGGCCGTCATGGCAAGCACACTGCTCGCCGCCCTGCCGGCAAATGCGGCCGGTGGGCTCATCGCCCTCGTTCACACCCAGGCCGCGGGAGACGCGGGTCCCGTGGATTCGATGATCGCGAAGCTCAACGAATTCGCCAAGGAACACGACATGACCCCTCGGGCGATCTACGCCGAAGATCCCTCGACCTACGAAACGATCTTCACTTCGCTCGGCGAAGCAGGTGCTGCAATCGTCGTCTCAACCTTCAATGAGGTGGCGGAACCATTCAAGGCAGTGGCGCCGAACTTTCCGGACACCAAGTTCATCCAGCTGTTTGCCGATCCCTTCGAACCGGTGATACCGAATGTCGTCACCGTGTCCTATGACTACTACTTGGGCTGCTACCTGTCGGGAATCTTTGCTGCCAGGATCACGCGATCGGGCAAGCTTGGCTTCATCGGAGGGATCTCCATCCCGCCCATCAATGCCGACTACAATGCGTTCAAGGCAGGAGCGCTTTCGGTCAATCCGGACCTGACGGTCGCCGTGGCCTTTGCCGGCAGTTTCCAGGATCCGGCCAAGGGCCAGGAGATTGCCAGCCAGATGTTCTCCGACGGGATCGACTACATCCAGACCGATGCAGCGGCCACCGACTTCGGCATCATCGCCGCAGCCGGAGAAAACGACGGCCGGGTGGTCTCGACACTGGATCCGGCCCAGTTTCCGCTCGACCCGGAATCGGTGATTTCGATTGTCGGCCTCGACTTCGGCACCTCGCTCTACAACGAGGCGACAAAGGCGCTGGAATCCGGCTGGAGCGGCGGACATCAGTCAACCGGGCTTGGAACCGGGGTCATCGATTTCATTCCATCGCCGCTGTTCGCCGAAAAGGGTCCTGAAGACCTTCGCAAACTGGCCGAAGCAGCGCTTCCCTTCGTTGACGAAGCACGGAACAAGATTCTTGATGGCTCATTGAGTGTGCCTTTCGACACAAATCTCTGAGGCCGGTGATGAACCGGGATCACCTTCACCAGGAGGCAGGCGCATCGGCGCCTGCCTTGACCGCCGAGGCGGTGACCGTCCGCTATGGGGACGTCACAGCCCTTGGCGAGGTCTCCGCCCGCTTCGAACCGGGGCGCATACATGCGGTGCTCGGACAGAACGGCGCTGGCAAGACCACGTTTGCGCGCGTCGCGGCCGGTTTGGTGCAGCCTGCCGAGGGATCGATCGCGGTCTTCGGACAGGCGCTGGCGGGCGGCAATGTTGCAGAAGCCCGAGGGGCCGGGGTGGAACTGGTCCACCAGAGCTTTGCCCTGCCGCCCTCGTTCACGGTCGCGGAAGTGTTGCAATTCGTCGGCCCCAGGCCCGGCCTATTCACCAGGCAGGGCATTGAGCGGTACTGGCAGGCCTGGCTGGACGGACTTGGACTCGGCCTCGATGCGGGTGCCCGTATCCGTGACCTCCCAATTGAGATGCAGCAATCCGCCGAGATTGCCCGGGCAATGGTTTCCGATGCGCGACTTCTGATTCTCGATGAACCCACCGCGGTGCTCTCACCGGAGGGGACGGAACGCCTTTTTACACGGGTTCGCGAACTCCGCGGCAAGGGTGTGACGGTGATGCTGGTGCTGCACAAGATCCGCGAAGTTCTCGCCATCGCCGACACTGTCACCGTTCTGCGCGGCGGAAGGCTCGTCGCGGGTCCGCTGGAGGCGCGGGATCTTACCGCCGAAAGCCTCGCGGAACTGATCATCGGCGAAACTGCCGCACGGCTTGATGCGGCGGACCGTGCCGCGCTGGTTGGTGCCGGTGCGCAACAGCATGATGAACATTCCAGACCGGACACCCCACCCGCGCTTGTCCTGCGGGCGGTCTCCACTTCGCCGCACTCAGGCGGCAAAGGCCTGAACGATGTGAACCTGTCGATCCGCGGTGGAGAAATAGTCGGCATTGCTGGTGTCGAAGGCAATGGCCAACGCGAACTGGTCGCCGCCATCGCAGGCCTCGACCCGTTGACATCAGGCGAGATATCGCTGGCCGACAAGCGCATGGACAAGGCCCCCCTGGCG
This sequence comes from Alphaproteobacteria bacterium, assembly GCA_018829385.1. Classification (GTDB taxonomy): domain Bacteria; phylum Pseudomonadota; class Alphaproteobacteria; order Rhizobiales; family Rhizobiaceae; genus Hoeflea. Next base: position 47,937 of record JAHJUC010000361.1, on the reverse strand, counting down.
GCCCGACGGGATGCGGGCCTCAGGGTGATTCCGTTCGAACGCAATGTGGAAGGGCTGTCTCTCTCAAGCCCGCTTTGGGAGAACTGGAGTGCAGCCCAGCTTGTCGGGGGCGCATTGCTCGCACCGGTCAGCCCGCGTGCCTTGCGGCAATCCGCAGAGAAGGCATTCAGAGCCTGGGATGTGCGTTTCAGCGATGCGGGCCAACCTGCCGGATCTTTGTCGGGCGGCAATGCCCAGAAAGTCATCCTCTCACGCGAGATGGATTCCGGCGCGAAGCTCATACTCGCGGCACAACCGACCCGGGGGCTGGACATCGGCGCGACCATGGCAGTCTGGAAAGCCCTGCGGGAAGCCCGCAACGACGGCGCCGGAATACTGCTGGTTTCGTCTGACCTCGACGAGTTGTTCGATATCTGCGACCGCATTGTGGTCATGGTTTCGGGTCAGGCCGTGGCCGAGTTCACCGCGCCATGGGACATCCAAGCTGTCGGGCGCGCAATGACCGCCGCTGGCAGGCAATCTGCACAGGAAGCGAGATCATGACCGGACGCCTGTTTCCCGTAATCCAGACCGGCGCCTTCATCGTGCTGGCACTGGTCCTTTGCAGCCTGATCTTTGCAGCGGTCGGCCTGTCGGCCACCGGCACGCTGGCTGCAATCATCGACGGAGCATTCTTCCGGCCGAACGCACTCAATCACATCCTGCGCTGGGGCCTGCCGCTGCTGATCACCGCAGTCGGCGTCGTCATCAGCTTCCGGGCCGGCTACTTCAACATTGGGGCCCAGGGACAATTTTACCTCGGGGCGATCTGTGCGGCGTTTGCTGCGGAATGGCTGCGTGGAAGCCCGGCATTCGTGGCTGTTCCGGCGTGTCTGCTCGCGGGAATGGCGGGCGGGGCCCTTTGGGCGCTCTGGCCGGCGCTGCTCCGGGTGAAGGCCGGTGCGGATGAGGTGATCACCACGATGATGGGCAACTTCATCGCCGCGCAGCTGCTGGTTCACGTGACCTCAGGGCCTCTCAAGGATCCGTCGGGTTCGGGCCAGCAGGCGTCCTCGCGTCCTGTCGACGCGGCGTGGCGCATCTCGGAATCGAGCGGAAGCTCTCCGGTGATCATCATACTGGCTGGCCTTGTCGTGATGCTGGGCTGGTGGCTCGTCAACAGGACCTCGTTCGGAATCCTGTCGGGACTTGCCGGACGCAACCCCGTCATGGTGACCTGGCAGGGGGCGAAGGTGCAGCGGATCGCCGTCAGTGCATTCGTACTGTCAGGCGCCCTGGCCGGTCTTGCAGGCTCGGTCGAACTGCTCGGTCCGAACGGCCGGCTTGCAAGCGGCTTCCTGCCCGATCACGGTTTCACCGCGATCCTGATCGCGCTGGTGGCCGGCATGTCGATCGTCGCCGCTGGGTTCATAGCACTGTTCTTTGGCGCACTGACCTCTTCGGGACTCTGGTTGCCGATCATGACCGGGCTTCCTTCAGCGGCAATCGACATTATTCACGCCTCCATCGCGCTCTTCATCACGGCGAAAGCCGGAGCCTTGCGTGCCCTGTTGACCTGGTTCAGGAGATAGAGACATGGAAGACCTGATTGTCGCCTTCCTGCGTTCTGGCACACCGCTGGTGTATGTCGCTCTCGCGGGCGTGATAGCCCAGCGTGCAGGCATCTGGCACCTTGGCCTTGAAGGAATGATGATAACCGGCGCCTGCGCCACCATCGTCGGCATCGTGCTTGCGCAGTCGGTTGTCGTGGGGCTGGTCGCCGGAGCCTTGTTCTGCTGCCTGCTTGCGGTGCTTTTCTGGTTTGTCGTCGAGGTGTTGAAAGCCAACCAAATCATAGCCGGCCTCGGCCTGACCGGGCTCGGACTTGGCGGCACCGCGCTCGCATTGACAGCCATATTCGGCAGCGAAGCCGCCGTCAGCGCGCCGTTCGGCTTGCCGCGCATCGGGCCCGCCTTCGGAGCCTTCGGCGGACTGTCCGTTCTGGTCGCCGCCATGCCGTTCGTCATCCTGGCATGCTGGCTGCTGTTGTGCCGGACCCGTTTCGGCCTCAGGCTCGCGGCTTGCGGAGAACACCCGTTCGCCGCCCGGGCAACCGGTGTAAACCCCGCCAAGATGCGGCTGGTGGCGCTTCTTCTGGGCGGACCTCTTTGCGCGCTTGGCGGCGCTGAGCTGGCGGCGGGAAGCCTCCAGATATTCTCCGTCAACATGACCGCAGGACGCGGGTTCATGAGTTTCGCAGCGGTTATTTTCGGGGCCGGGCATCCGGTCGGCGCAACGCTCGCCGCCTTCTTCTTCGCCCTGGTCGGAGCACTCGGCATTCGGGCGCAACTGGCCTATGGAGACCGGATCCCAAGCAGCCTGTTGCTCGCCCTGCCTTATGTCGCGACGGTTATCGGGCTCTGGATCTCAGCCCGGATTCGCGGCGGGAATGCAGTTTCGAGCAGGGAACTCGGACAGCAATGAGCAACAATCCTGCAAGCGCAATCCTTATCCGCGGCGCCGACGTTCTGACCATGACGGCTGGAGAAAAAGTCACCCCGCGCCGGGCGGACATTCTGATCGAGGCTGGACGTATCACCGGTCTGGGCGAAGATCTAACGGCACCAGACGGGACACAAACAGTCGAGGCGGCCGGCCGGGTGGTGATGCCCGGGCTCGTTAACGCCCACCTTCACTCAAGCGAGATGTTCCTGCGCGGACGCTACCAGCGAATGCCGCTGGAGAGTTGGCTCTGCTGGTCATACCCGTTCCTCGGCTCAGGACCTCCCGATCTTGAGATGCTCCGTCTGCGCAGCCTCCTCGTGGCCATCGAATCACTACGCTCCGGAGTGACGATGATCTCCGATGACTTCTTCGATCCGCCCACCCACGATCTGGAACGGCTGGGGACTGTGTTTCGGGCCTATGACGAGGCCGGCATCCGCGCCAACGTGTCCAGCGGCCTCATGAACCTGCCCTATCTCGACACGCTTGCCCATGCCCGCGAGGTGTTCCCGGTGGAGATCCAGGCACAGCTCGATTTCCCGCTCACCGGGGCTGCGGAATATGCGGAATACTGCAGCGAAGTTTTCCGCACACTGCATGGAAGCGGAGACGGCCGGTTGCGCTACATGCTGGCCCCTTCCGGCCCGCAGCGCTGCAGCATCGAATTGATGCAGGCATGCCGGGACCTGGCCCGGCAATGGCAGGTCCCCTACCATACGCATGTGCTGGAAACCCGTTCGCAGGCCGTAACGGCCGAGATACTGTTCGGCGGTTCCATCGTGCGCTTCATGAGCGAACACGGCCTGCTCGGTCCGGAAGTCCTGATGGCCCACGCCGTCTGGGTCAACGACAACGATATCGAAATGATGGGAGAGGCCGGCGTTTCGGTCTCATGGAACGCGCTGGCCAATCTCAAGCTTGGCTCGGGTCTCGCCCCGGTCAGGCGACTTCTGGACGCCGGGGTGAACCTGTCCCTGGGAACCGACGGGGCCTCTTCGAACGACACGATGCGGCTGTTTGACGTTATTCGCGTGGCCGGCCTAGTGTCCACGGCCACCTGCCAGGGGCCGGACTTCGGCCTTACCTCTGACGAGGTCCTTAAGGCAGCAACGACCGGCGGAGCCAAAGCCGCAATGCTGGAAAAGACCACCGGATCCCTCGAAGTTGGCAAACAAGCCGATCTGGTAATTCTTGATCCATCGCGTGGAACTGCTTTCACTCCCCTGTCCGACGTTGCCAGTCAGTTGGTATATTGCGAGAACGGCAGCGCCGTAGAGAGTGTCATGATCGACGGTAGGTTCGTTATCCGCGACGGTTGTTTCACGGATCTGGATGAAGATGCAATTCTTGCCGAAATCCGGGACAGGATGCCTGCCTTCTTGCGTCAGCACAGGCAGGTCGAAGCACAGAACGCGTTTCTTGTTCCACTCTTCAATGAAGTGATCAGGCGGTGTGACGCCGTTCCGCTTCCCTTTGAGAGACGGCTGCCAACCTGAAGCATTTCAGACTGACCTGTCACTGCGAGTTTCCTCCAAAATTGATTAGAGTCCGGCCCATCAGAGGACGGACAAATGAAGAAGCTGCTGGCCGAGCAAATGCTGGACGTAGCAGCACTCCGCGAGCTTCTCGCAAATAATAATGGTAGGGCATACCGCCAAGCGAGACTCGGTCACGCATCTGAAGACCGATATGGGGCTTTCGGAACGGCGGGCCTGCCAGATCATTTCCGCCGACCGCAAGATGGTCCGCTATCGGTCCTGCCGACCGCCGGAGGTCGAACTGCGATTGAGGCTGCGCGAACTGTCCAATGAGCGCCGACGTTTCAGATACCGACGGCTGTTCGTTCTGCTTCGGCGGGAGGGGGAGCAGTCCGGCAGGTTTCTGCGGCCCGGTTTTCTGTCTCATCTTCGCTTCCTTTGATCGAGCTACGATGAACCAGAAATACTCCCTTCTCAATCAACCAGTATCTGTCTCAAGGGGGCTGCTGTCAGACAGCTGATCCATACGCGCGTCGGACGAGAAGGGTCGGAGAGATCGTCGTCCTGCTCGGCCACAGCGCCGGCGACCGTCCAGGCGAGCGGTTGATGCTGCGGCTCGGCATGCCGGTCAGTCATGACACCATCCTGCGGCAGTCTGACCGCATATCCAAGACGGTTTTTTCCTCACCATATCAAAAGCTTGCATCAGAGCCAAACGATGACGCTTATGTCGAGGCGTCGCAACATCGGCCGGCGGGTTCGGGCTCTTGCCGTAAAATACCGCCCTTTATGTTAAGGCGAAGCTAACTGTCGGACCAATCATGCTACTTTCGATCCTGGCCACATAGATGCAAAACGTTGAGATCTTATCCGTGCACCAACGCCTGTTTGAGTGTGACGGCTCTCGCTGCGGCGAGTGTGATGCCAAGGTCGATAGCTTCGAGCAAGCTGCCCTCGCCGGCGGTGCCTTTTCCTGCGATGTCGAACGCCGTACCATGGTCGACCGAGGTGCGTACAATGGGCAGCCCAAGCGTCACGTTGACGCCGCTCAACGCCTCCCACAGCCCCGTATCCGGATCCACCGAGAAGCCGAGCAGCTTGACCGGGATATGGCCCTGATCATGATAGGCGGCGATGACCGCGTCATACTGACGGGCCCGCAGCTTAACGAACACAGTGTCGCCGGGCACCGGCCCTTCCACATTGTATCCCTGATGACGCAACGACTCCACGGTCGGAGTGGTGACGGTGAGGTCTTCGGTGCCGAACATGCCACCTTCACCCGCATGCGGATTGAGGGCAGCTACCGCTATCCGCCGACGCTCAATGCCGAGATCCCGGAGTGCTTCATCGGTCAGATGCACCACGCGCGATAGACGCTCGGGTGTCAGCCTGCGGACGGCCTCGGACAGGGCTACATGGGTGGATACGTGCGAGACGCGCATGTCGCCATGCACGAGCAGCATCACCGAGTCCCTGGCGCCAGTAAGGTGGGCCAGCAATTCCGTGTGACCGGAGAATGCGTAGCCCGCGAGATTGACTGATTCCTTGCTGATGGGAGCGGTGACAATGGCATCCGCCTGGCCGGTCAGGCAGAGTCTTACCGCTTCCTCGATTGCTAGGTATGCAAGCCTGCCTGCGTCGGCGGAGGTCTTGCCGAACTCGATCTTGTCATGGGCAGTGTCCAGATCAACCATCGTGATGCCGGGCACATCGCGCTCGAGCCAGTCCGCCTCAATCTTCAGTGCTTCAGCGGCTTGTTGAAAGCACGAACGTGCCCCGACGATCGAAAGGCTCAACTCGCCGGCGGTAATGCGCGGTTCGAGCTTTGCAACGGCCTTCAATACGATCTCGGGTCCGATGCCTGCTGGATCGCCCATTGTTACGGCTAGGCGGGGGCTGGGTTTGATGTTCAAGTTTATTCTCCTGAGACTTTAATGAGAAGCGAGGCTATGCGGCAGCTAGCCGTACCAAGGTTTGGGTATCGCCGAAGGCACCAGATTTTGAGACCACGGCAACGCCATCCCATTTCCCTCCCTCCAAATGCGATAACGGAATTCCATTTTCTATTTCACCGGTGACGCGAAACATCGTCGCGCCCATCGTTTCCGCAATTGTCCGAAGTGTTTCTCCGCCGGTCGCGACCAGATAGCCCGGCGGAGCAGACAAGGTGTTCAAGCGCATCTGGAGGGCTTCCGCGACAGCGTCAGCCATGTCTGCTTCCTGAACGCGCTTGAGATCGAAGCCTAGCACCGACAGGCCATCGGCGCTGGCGATGCCACACGTACATTCCCGGCTGGTTGCGATCATCATCGAGCGTGGAAATGCCTCTCCCAGCGCGGCCAGTTGGGTGCGGGAGCGCTGGTGATAGGAGCCGACAATTACGAGGCACGGCCGCTGCGGCAGCTTTTTGAGTTCTGCCCCGCCTCCTAGCGCCTCCGCCAGCCCGGCTGCACCGCACCACAGCACCGGGCCCTCTAGCCCATGCCCGGCTGCTACGATGTGCTTGAGATCTGTCGTGGTGGTGGCGTCGCAGATGAAAAACCCGGAACCAACAATTTTGTCAGGAGTAGCGGCGATAATCGGCGAGATCCCTGCCTCACGAAAGCGGTCAGCCAGCGGTCCGGCGACGTCGACTAAGTCTTCGCCCTGATGTGTCCATTGCCGACCGTCCTGGGTTACCCTGCCCTGCTCCGGAAATGCCGGTGCGAACACGGCCGACCTGAACCCGCCAAGGCGATAATTAAGCGCGACTTCCTCGAAAGTATGCCCGCGCAGCAACGTGTCCACCTTCCGCATGGCGATATCGGCATCATGGAAAAAGCCGCCAAGAGCGGTGTTGCGTGCCTGCGCTGTTTCCGCCGTGGCGTCACGTGTGCCGCAGTCGAACCCGAGGTTTCCGCGCGGCAAAGAGTTTGCGTACCGAAAGCCGATAAGAAGGGAACCGAATCGTCGCGAAAACTTGGCTCCCGAATCCAGAGCACCCGTCAGATCGTCGGCCAGCAAACGGATCCGCTTCTGATTGCAATTTCCTGTCACTCGATCACCTGGGCGATAGATACCTTTACGCCGTGGGCTTCGGTGGCTTTCCGATTGCTCTCCGAAAGCCTGCTGTCCGAAATGACCTCGTCAATTTCGGCCAATGTGCAGATGTCGAAATTGCATGTCGGTCCAAATTTGCTGCTGTCGACGAGCACCACGACATGGCGCGCTGCCTGGATCATTGCACGCTTAACGTCAGCGAGATCAAGGGAGGAATCGGTCAGCAGGTTATCGGTGATTGCATGAGTACCCAGAAAGGCCAGATCGACATGAATTCCGCGCAGAAAGGCGGCGCCGGGATTGCCAAGCAAGGTCTGCGACCCAGGACGAAGCGTGCCGCCCGGAACGATGACCTGATTGTTGCCACTACCGCCCAGGACCTGAGCGATGCCGAGGTCATTGGTGATGGCGGTGATTGGCAGGTTGCTTTCGGAGATTGCCCTGGCGGCCTCCAGCACAGTGGTTCCGCTGTCGAAGATGATGGTCATGTTGGGCTTGACCCAGCTGACGGCAAAGCGACCGATGGCTGTCTTTTCCCTCTGTGCAATATGACTGGTGATGGAGCTTTCGACCTCGGTAATGGTCGCGCTCAGAGTGGCGCCGCCATGGGTTCGCTCCACATAGCCACGCTCCGCCAGATAATCCAGATCACGCCGAACAGTCGACGGAGACGCAGCCATAGCCTCTGTTAGCTCGGAAATCGACGCCGCCCCGTTGGCGCGGAGATGTTCCAGAATAGCAGCGTGACGCTGCGCCGGAATACGTTCCACCCGTGACATTCGTGAGCGCCCCTGATCGGATGCATTGAGCTGATTGTTCGACAATGTGACCCCCTCCATCATCAGCAAAGTATCGGAATTTTCGGGCGGCCTGTCAACGAAATGATCAAACTCAGTCAAAAAACATCATAAATACTTGACACATTTGGTAAGTGCGTTCAAATTCCGTCACTGGAGAGTGGCGGCGATTGCGCCATCGCAACAGTGGAGGAAGATCATATGTTTTACAGAAAGACCGTCGCAGCTGCCCTGGGCGCTGCCGCCATGCTTGCGGCGCTGCCGGCACTCGCCGCCGATACGCAGTGGACATACTACACCTATTTTGGCGCCAATGATAAACCGACCCAGTTGCATCGCGCCTTTGCCGAAGACGTGCTGAAGGCCAGCGACGGCCGGCTCAAAATCGACGTATTTGCGTCCGGCGAACTCCCCTACAAGTCATCGGATGTCCTGAAGGCCGTAGCGACCAACCAGATTCAAATGGGCGATGCGGCCATCGGCTCGGTTGCGGGGGATGTGCCGGAACTGAACGCCCTTTCGATGCCGTTTTCCTGCACCTCCATCGACAAGTTCTACGACAAGGCGGCTGCCGTGGCGCAGCCCTATCTGGAAGACGTCTTCGAGGGAAAATTCGGCGCGGTTCCATTGATGCAGTGGGTGATGCCGCCGCAGCAGCTCTGGCTGCGTGAGCCGGTTGACAGCATTGCTGGCCTTAAAGGCGTCAAAGCCCGGGCCTGGAACCGCGAGCAGGTGCAGATGATGCAGTTGCTTGGCGGAACCGGTGTGACCATCACGCCCGCTGAAGTGATCCCGGCACTGCAGCGCGGCGTCGTTGATGGCGCCTTCACCGCTGCCGTCCCGGCCCTGGACTGGAAGTTCAACGAAGTGACCAAGTTCGGGTTCATGATGAATGTCACCCTGGCCCACCAGGTCGCAACCGTGAACAAGGCGGCCTTCGATGCCCTGCCCGAGGACCTCCAGAAACTGCTTCGCGACAAGGCCATCGATTGGGCCCCAAAATATCGTGAAGCGATGATTGAAGGCGACAAGACGGCCCGTGCCGCTCTCAAGGAAGCCGGCATGACTCTGCACGACGCGACTCCAGAGGAGGAAGCCGAGCTTCGCGCCACCACCCGTTCTATCTGGGACGACTGGACAAAGCAGAGCGGCGAAAAAGCCGGCAAGATGCTCCATGATGTTGCGCAGGCCTGCGAGTAATCCGAAATTGGTGCTGCCGGCGTAATTGCGACCGGCAGCCTATCTTCATTTTCCTCCTGACATGGATGAAGTCGTGACCCGTTTTGCGCGCATGTTTGTTGCCGTAGGTAAAGGCTTTGACCAGCTTGGTGAATGGCTTGTCGTTGTCGCATCCCTCCTGCTTCTGGCCATGGGGCTGTTGATCAACGTCGAAGTCTTTGGGCGGTATTTCTTCAATTTCTCGACGTTGATTTCCGATGAGTACAGCGGCTATCTGTTTTCGTGGATGACGCTGACCTGCTTCTTCTACGCACTTAGAACCGAACGTTTACTGCGCGTAGATGCACTGGTGTCCGGCTTGCGCGGCAGGATGCGGGATTTCATGGGCGTTATGGCCGCATTGATCGGTCTGGCCGTCTCGCTGATCCTGACGCAGGCGACCTTCACCATGTGGCATACCAACTGGATTTTTAACTCAGTGTCGCTGCAGCCCTCCCAGACCCCTCTCTATGTTCCACAGTTGATCATGCCGCTCGGCTTCGGGCTTCTCGCTCTCGGTTATCTGGAACGGCTCGTGGCCGCCATATTGCGGCTGACAGGGCAATTGCCCCAACACGGAGAGCGCCCGCAATGAGCTGGGAAATCGCGCTTCTGATCTACGGCGTCATCGTCGTTTCCTGTCTCCTGGCTGGCATCGAAATCGGCATAGCCATGTCGTTGGTCGGTATCCTCGGAATCAGCTTCGTCTCTGGCTCGCAGTTGTGGCCGACATTCGGTGACATCATCTGGAACACCACCAACACATTCACTCTGGTCTCCATTCCGCTGTTTGTGCTTATGGGAGAGATCATCCTGAGGAGCGGTTTGTCAAAGCGGTTTTACCAAGGAATTTCGCATCTTCTGGCGCCATTTCCGGGTGGTCTTGCACATAGCAACATCATGGGCTGCGCAGTGTTTTCGGCACTAGCCGGTTCCTCAATGGCGACAGCGATGACTGTGGGCACCGTGGCGGTGCCCGAGATGCGCAAGCGGGGCTACAGCGACACTCTCACACTCGGTACCCTCACGGGTGGCGGTTGCCTGGGCATTCTCATTCCACCGAGCATTCCCATCATCGTCTATGCTTCAATCGTGCAGGAAAGTGTTGTCGATCTGTTCATCGCCGGCATTGTTCCCGGCCTATTGCTCGCGTTTCTTTTCATGATCTATGTCGCGTTCGTCTCGCTGCTCCGCCCGGAAATGGCTCCGCGGCCGCCCGAACGCCCTTCCATGGCAGTCATTATCGGTGGACTGGGCGATACCATCCCCGTCGGGTTGCTGATTCTGGCAATTGTCGGAGGCATGTATTTCGGCGTGGTGACCCCGACCGAAGCAGCAGCTTTCGGCTGCCTGCTCGCTACGCTCGTCGCGCTGATTTACCGTGATCTGACGCTTGCTTCATTCCGTGCGGCGCTTCGCAATTCGGTCCTGACCAGCTGCGTGGTTCTGTTCATAACCATCAGCGCCCAGATTCTGAGCTTCGCGATTACCACATCCGGAATTGGCCGCGGGATAGCCGATGTCCTGGCGCATGCAGGTGTCGGCCCGTTGATGTTCTTCTGCCTGCTTTTTCTGCTGTACCTGATTATCGGCATGTTTCTCGACGGCCTGTCGATCATGTTGCTGACCGTTCCGATCCTATTTCCCAGCATGATTGCAGCAGGATTTGACGGCATCTGGATCGGTATTGTTCTCGTCGTATTCATCGAACTTGGCGCGTTGACTCCCCCGATGGGGCTCAATCTGTTCGCCATCAAATCCATTGTCCCTGAGACTAGCCTTGGGCAAATTGGAATGGCGTCCCTACCCTTCGCGCTGATCATCGCTGGATTCGGCTTCCTGCTTTATGCGTTTCCCGAAATCGTGCTGTTCTTGCCGGACCTAATGCGAGCACAATGAAAGCGGCTTACGAGTCTGTTGGAGGAGAATGTCCATGTATGCTGCCCCACCTATAGTCGAAACCGAAGTCTTCACTACGATGCCTGATCGCTATCGATCACCTGCTCGGCGGTCGGAATGGCTGGAGCAACAACCTCCCGGCAATCCGACCCACTCCCTGATCGAGGGGCCGTCCTTTGACCGCGCAGGCAATCTGTACGTCGTTGACATTCCGTTCGGGAGGATTTTTCGCATCTCGCCGCAGGGCGAATGGGCACTTGTCACCGAATATGACGGTGAACCCAACGGGCTGAAGATTCACCGGGACGGTCGGATCTTCATCGCCGACTATAAGAACGGCATCATGTTGCTTGATGCTGAAAGCGGCGCGGTCACCCCTGTTCTCCAGCGCGTCAATCTTGAACGCCTGAAGGCCGTCAATGATTTGGTCTTTTCGTCAAACGGCGATCTCTACTTCACTGATCAGGGGCTTACCGGCCTTCATGATCCGACAGGGCGTGTGTTTTGCCTTCGTGCGGACGGGCGCGTTGACTGTCTACTTAGCAATGTTCCCAGCCCCAACGGCATTGCCCTCAACCCTGCGGAGACCCAGCTCTATGTGGCAGCGACCCGAGCCAATTCAATCTGGCGCGCACCGCTAATGCCGCATGGCCGGGTGGCGAAGGTCCAGAACTTCATTCAGATGTCGGGTGGCGGTGGCCCCGACGGGCTGGCGGTTGACGCCGAGGGTAACATCTTCGTCGCTCATATAGGGCTTGGTGCAGTCTGGATGTTTACCGCTCGTGGCGAGCCGGCCTACCGCATCAATTCGTGCCGCGGTTTGCACAACACCAATATGGCGTTCGGCGGTTCAGACAACCGCGATCTCTATATCACCGAATCCGAATCCGGCACGATTTTGAAGGCGCGGATGCCGACTCCAGGATTGAGGATGTTTTCTCATTCATGAAGCAAGTTGAGAGCGGCGGTGCAAAACTCGGCAACTGCAGCTAATTATCCGTCGCCGGTTAGCGAAGAGTTTGCAACAGAACCCGAGCTATAGAGTGATGGTTCGCCCCATTGAGGCGTTCTTCGTGTTTGTCTTTCCTTGTTTGACACGGCACAACGTTACTTCGTCTTCAGGGGTGTCTCTTTCCTCCGGCGCGTCTCGCAGCAAGGGCTCCCAAGCGCGCGATATCTCCGATATCTTCGAAAAGGTCAGCTACTTCGTAAAATGCCGAACGGTCGGGCTCGTCAGGTTCGAGCTCATCAAGTTCACCGAGACGTTGCAATATGCTGACGATCGCATCGCGCATCTGTTTTGCCTCTGCCAGCCCTCTGCTTTGCGATAGGCGTTCGCTCTCCGCACCGATGCCTTCCAGCATCTTGTCGGCGGCTTCTTGGCCCATGCAATCGAGTTCGCACTCTGCAATCCGCCGCCGCAACTGTTGTACGATGGGATCATGCTCACCTTGAACGGCAGGTGTGAACACGGACCTTGCAATGGTGTCTGTCAAGAACATGAAATTGATCTCCCCGGCGATTTGAACCTGGCTGTTAAAACAAAAGTTGCCAGGGCCTTCTGTCTGAAGGCCCTGGCGTGGGTGATGCTTCAATTGATGAGCAGTCCGAGCTTCTTGTCGATGCCTTCGCGGAAGATGTCAGGTTGCTCCGGTCCTTCGACGATCAGCTTGCCAACCAGTCCGCGACCAACTCTTGAGAGCGCATGGTCAACCAGCAGATATTCGCCAGGCACTTCGAGCTTCATGTCGACGGCGGCAGCGCCCCCTGGGGGAACCGAAATCGTCTGCACGTCAGGCAATGGAGCCCCGCTCAAGGAGCCGAGATTGTAAACCTTGTCGAAGATCTCGCCGATGACGTGGAAACTGGAGGTCTTGTTCGGGCCACCGACGCCAAAGTAGATGCGAACCGTCTCGCCGACCTTCGCCCTGAGGGCATTGTCACCGGTAAGGGCTCCGGCGGCGCCATTGAACACATAGTATTCCGGCTGCTCGTTCATCAGCTTGTCGTAGCTTTCGGTCAGCTGGCCTGACGTTCCGAATGTCTCTTCGGTGTAGACTTCGCCCTGCATGACATAGAATTCATGGTCGACCGGGGGCAGGCCGCCTTCGGGTTCCACCAGGATCATGCCGTACATTCCGTTGGAGATGTGTTGGGCTGCTGGTCCGACCGCACAGTGATACACGTAAAGCCCGGGGTTCAGCGCCTTGAAGGTGAAACCCTTCTCCTCGCCAGGCTCCGCCATTGTGGCGTGCCCGCCGCCGTGCAGTCCCGTAACAGCATGGAAATCGACATTGTGCATGGCCATGCTATCTTCATGGTTCTTCAGCAGCACCTCGACAGTGTCACCGACACGAACGCGAACGAGCGGGCCGGGAACCTTTCGGTTGAAGGTCCAGTATTGGTAACTCGTTCCATCATCGAGCTCACCGATGACCTCGACGGTCTCGAGCCCGATCCTGACTGTCTGGGGGCCGCGCTCACCGATAACGCCTGGCATATCCGTCGCCTGACGGATGATATTCAGGGGCACTTCCGGTGTTCCCAGCTCGACGGCGGGAACGTGAGTTTCGGTGGCGTCCGCGGAGCCGACATAGCCGGTCGCGCCGAATGCCAGAGCGGCGGCTGCAACGGTGGCGAGGAGCTTCTTGCGGGGGTTCATGACAGTGTCCTTTTTGACCTGGTTGTTGATAGCCAGACCTTAGACCTGTCAGCTGCGTTACTCTTTGTGCTCCTGCAAACTGGAGAGCGATCAATGTTCTGACCAACCGCGAAGGCCTTTGTCCGCGCCAAGCACCGCGGCTGCCAGTGTCGATGTGGATCAGCGGAAGGGGAAATTCCCGAGGGTCTGCTGCCCAGCATGACGCCCGCTCTCGTATGGCTGGTGGCAGTGGCTGTCGGAATGGGCCTGGTCGGCCTGTTTGCGTTCCTCTGGTCGTTGAACAGCGGCCAGCTTGAAGATCTCGACGGGGCGGCGGAACGGATCCTATCAGGACCGGGATGCGCCGCTCCACGATCAGGAACGTCTTTACGAGTAAACACATTAGAAGCCTGAAAGGACAGACGATGGGCGCGACTGCAGATAAAAAAAGTCAGGTTGGATCGCTGCGCTGGCGGTGGTCTCGGGTGTGACCGTGATCATACCGGCGTTGGCCGCAACGGCTGTGACGCTGCTGACTGTCGTGGCGATGTTCCTTTAGCTGCAGACACCGTAGCTATTAAGCCAACACTGTCCTTGATCGCGTCCTTTTGGTCTCACCGCCGCCCCAATGTGCCATAATCGGTTCGAAACTTCTTCAGCATATTTCCCTGCGCATCGACCAGGATCCGGAACCGTTTGGCACCCAACCAGAAGGTGAGCCTGCACCGCCCCGCGTCATTGCCCATGCCCTTCTCGAATTTCGACGTCAACTTGCCCTCCCGGATAAGCGAATATATGTCGGCGGCCTCCACGCCGAGGCCGTCGGCGAGAACCGCGACGTCGACCGTCGCGCCCTCGTCATTTACCGAGACCGGGGGGCGCTCAGTCGACATCGTCATTTGCCTCCACGAGCCTTGCTGTCGCGGCCAGCCAATCCTCCAAGAGACGTCGATCCTCCTTCGAGAAGCGTGCCCTGTGGATGAGATCGCCAAAGTTGTCCGCAGGATGACAACTGTCATAGCGAGAGGCGGCAGCGTTCCGTGCAACCGCCTCTCTCGTTGTGGAACTGCTTTCGTTGCGGTTCACCTTCGTCCTCTCAGTTAGCCGCCAGCGCCTGGCCGAAGAGCTCGGCGAAGACGGCCTTGGCCTTCCCCGACTGCTTCACGGCCTTGGCATCGTCCAGATTGGCGGGTTCGCCGACCTGGATCAGTGCGACCATGCCCATGGCATAGTGTGGAGTGCACTTTACGCCATAGACACCTTCGGCATCCAGCGTGATGGTAAACTCCTTGTTGAACTTGCTCTTGAACGGTTCCGCGCCTTCAGGGAGCATCCCGGCAATCGCCTCGACGTTGTGACCCTTGTCGGTAGGGACGAAGCGGATCGTGTCACCAGGCGCAGCGACGACCAGGTCGGGCTCGAATACCATAGCGCCCTTTTCACCCTTGTTGAGCATGTGAACTTCGATTTCGGCTGCATGGCCCACGCCAGTGACCATAATTGCTGCACCGAGGGCGAACGCTGTGAGAATGTTTCTCATTTTTATTTCCTTTCGTATCCGCGGCAGTGGATTGCCGTTGACCGATTCATAGGCGGTCAAGCCGCGGGGAGATTTGCGTAAGCGCAAACAAGAGGGTAGAAACCCGGCATCCACTTCCGGAAGGCTCCCGCATGTCGCTCAACAACTCGCTGATTCTGGGCTTGCCTGCCTTCGCCGAACTGAGCGGCGAAGATGCGGATGCCATTCTGGCTTCGGCTCGCTCATCCCGCTTCCCCAAGAACGCGGAGGTCTTCGCGCAGGATGAAGAGGCACATCACTTCTTCCTTTTGCTCTCGGGCCACATCAGGGTGGTGCGGACCATGCCGGAGGGTGAGCAGGTCATTGCCCGCTATATCAACGAGGGCGAACTGTTCGGTATCGCAGTTGCGATGGGGCGGACCAACTATCCCGCCAGCGCGGTCGCGGCTGTCGATTGCGTCGTGCTGACCTGGCAGAACAAGGCCTGGCATGATCTCCAGTCCCGAGTCCCCGGCTTTGGTGCAAACGTATATCAGACGATAGGCACGCGGCTGCAGGATACCCAGTCCCGGGTGATGGAGATGTCGACCCGCCAGGTCGAGCAGCGGATCGCCGGAGCTGTGATGCGGCTCGTCCAGCAGTCTGGCCGCAAGACCGAGGAGGGTGTCGAGATCGATTTTCCGATTTCGCGACAGGACATCGCCGAGATGACGGGGACCACGCTGCACACCGTCAGCAGGTTGATGAGCGCTTGGGAAGAGGATGGCATCGTCCGCAGCGGCCGCCAGAAGGTTTCGGTCACGGATCCCCACACCCTCATGCTAATTGCGGAGAACCGCAGGACTAAATAGACCTCGTTCCCGTATTATTCGTCTGCGGTTGCCAAAGGCTTCAATCAAACGCCCTAACTTCACATGTTTCTAACTGGCGCCGCGGCTTCTTATTCGAACGCTGATTGGCTCTTGGTGGACGAGTCCAGCCTGATTACGGTCGAGAGCTCCGCCGTGAAGGCGGCTTCGTCCACTTCGTGGGCGACCGCAGCGTCCGCAACAGTGTGAAAGATTCCGAACGGGCAACCAATGCACAGCATCTGGTGGCGGATCATGACCCGAATGGTCGCGGGCCATCTGCGCATGATCTCGTCGACAGGCATGTTCGGGTCCAGCTTGAAGGGCATTGTCCGGCTTCTCCTCAAACCTCAGACTTAGACTTTTCCTATCTGCGGATCGTTGTCTTGGCGCAAACAGTTCGACCGAAGCGGGCCGCGATGCCGCCTGTCCGCCGAAAAGCGGGATCCCGAGTTGCTTCCGAGCTTGTCTGAAGTTTGCGCTCGGACAAACTGTGCAGCGCCAGGAGCTGCTAGCTTTCGTGAAGGTGGGGGGCGCTGAATACGCGCCGCCCGCGTCCATCAACCCGGAGCCTTGAACATGACCACTGAAGAACTGGCCGCAATCCCCGCCATCGACGTCCGCACCATCCCTCACCACGAACGCCATGTGAGGATATTCTCCATGCTTGAGGCGCTAGAACCGGGTCACGCCTTCGCGGTCGTCAGCGACCACGAGCCGCGGCCGCTGCAGTATCAGATTGAAGCGCGATTCCCGGATGTCTTCGGTTGGACCTATGTCGAACAGGGGCCGGAAGTCTGGCGCGCCGTCATTTCGAGGGAATCAGCCAGCTGCTGCGGATGCTGCAGCGGCTCCTGATGCGGTCCATTTGCAGCCCGGGCGCGCGACGGATCCCGGCTTATCGGGATCCGCACCAGACGCGAAGGCAAAGATCATGAACGGTGAGCCGCTTTCAAGATGGACCATGGCCTATTTCGCCGCAGCACTCCTGTCGCTGCTCGCAGCGGAAGCCTTAATGGCCGTTGGCTACGGATACCCGGTGGAGGGGCTTCGGGCGCCGGCGACACTGGTGGTGGTCCATTTGAGCGCAGTCGGCTGGCTGAGCCTGCTGATGTGCGGGGCTCTGTTCCAGTTCATACCGGTGCTCGTGAACCGGCCGTTGGCATCGCCCGGCCTGATGCTGCCGGCGCTCCTCTGCATCATTCCGGGCCTGGTGTTGCTGGTTTCGGGGTTCCTGGTGCTGGACAGCCTGCTGGATATCGACGCGCCATTGTTGCCGATCGGCGGCCTTCTGCTCTTGACGGGCTTCGCCACCGTGGCGGCGTCTCTCGGGTTGACGCTCGTCCGGTCCCGCCCGCTTGCGATCCCGTCGGCTTTCGTGGTCGCGGGTCTCGCGGGTCTTCTTGTCGCTGCCGCGCTCGGCTTCGTGTTCACCCAGGTGCTCGGCGGAACGCTCTCCGTGCCGGTTCTGACCGACATCGCCGCCCGGGGCGTTCCAATCCATGCGGCCGCGGGCCTCGGCGGCTGGCTGGCGATGTGCGCAATCGGCGTGTCCTATCGCCTGTTCCCGATGTTCCTTCTCGCGCCCGATGCGCAAGGGTCCGGTACACGCCTCGCCTTCCTGTTCGCCGCCGGCGCGGCGGTGACGGCAATCGCCGGCGGACTGGCGGCCCTCTTCGCCGGCTGGCCGGTGCCTGCCGTCATACTGGCAGCCGCGATCTCGGCGGCCGGCGCGACAGTCTTCTATGGCCGCGACGTGGTCAATTTCTATCGCGCGCGACGGCGCCGGGATCTGGAGCTGAACATGAAGGTGGCGGCCCTCGCGTTTCTCTCGCTGGCGCTCGCGGTGGTGATGCCTGGTGTTATCGCTGCCCTGGGAAGATCCGAAGCGGCGATTGCGGCCTCCGTCTACATGGCCATCTTTGGATGGCTGTCCGGCCTCGGATTGGCCAAGCTCTACAAGATCGTTCCCTTCATGACCTGGCTCGAATGCTACGGGCC
The DNA here is from genome assembly GCA_018829385.1 of Alphaproteobacteria bacterium. Lineage (GTDB taxonomy): Bacteria > Pseudomonadota > Alphaproteobacteria > Rhizobiales > Rhizobiaceae > Hoeflea. The sequence continues at coordinate 30,010 of JAHJUC010000361.1, read as the reverse complement.
GGTTCTCGGTCGGGCTCCCACGCCGCGGGTCCAGGATCTTGTCCGCGAGGCGAGGGCCGGGCCTTGGTTCTTGCTGTATTTTGCCTCGGTCTGGGCGGGTACGGTCGCCATGGCGCTCGGAAGCGTCACTGGGTTCCGAGTAGCCGCCGCCGGCACATTCGCTGCGACTGCTGCCATAGTCGTTCATCTGGTCCGTGCGCGGATGCTCTGCAACGTGGACTGCAGCCTGCGGTTTCCCGTGGGAAGCCTGCGGCCATCGCTGTTACACTCTCTTGCCCCGGGCGGGCGCTGAAAAGGAGCATGATCATGAAAAAATACGTGGAACTGGACGTCCGGCCGATCCTGGCGGCGGGAGGCGAGCCGTTCGGCCGGATCATGGAGACGGTGGCGTCGCTCGACCCCGACGAGGGCCTTCGTCTGCTTGCGCCGTTCCGGCCCGTGCCGCTGTTTGCGGCGCTCGGGTCGAAAGGCTTCACGCACGAGGACCGGGAGATCGGCGGCGGGGACTGGGAAGTGTTGTTCACGCCGGCACCTGTACCGGCGGCCACAGCCGCGGCGGGAGACGTCTCCGCCGCATGCTGGCCAGGCCCGCTGATGCGTCTTGACAACCGCGGACTGACGCCGCCCGAGCCGATGGTGAAAGTGCTCGGAGCCGCGGAGGCGATGCAACAGGGAGAAGTGATGGAAGTCCTGCTCGACCGGGAACCCGCCTTCCTGTTCCCGCAGCTTGCAGAGAGGAAGCACGAGTGGCGCGGCGGCTTTGATCCAGATGGCGTCACTTATCGCCTGCTGGTGCGGATCGGGACCGCGCCATGAACCTCGCGCCTGAAGCGGATGACAGGCAATCCCTGGCCGACGCCGTCAGGCAATCTCTGCGCGGCGTCATCGATCCGGAACTGGGCGAGAACTTGATCGATCTCGGACTTGTATACTTCGTGGCGGTCGACCATCGCGCCACTGCCCATGTGGTCATGACCACCACGACGCAGGGGTGTCCGGCCGTGGGCTACCTGAAGGATGGTGTGCAGCGCGCCGCCTTGTCGGTTCCGGGCGTAACGGCAGCCGAAGTGGCGGTCACTTATGATCCTCCGTGGAGTCCCGACATGATGTCCGGTGCCGCGGTGGCGCGGCGGCCGAAGGCGAAGCCGCGGTCATGGCGACCTTGGTGACCAGCTCGATGTCTTCTCCGCTATGCTTGACCTGGGTCACGACCGGAAGGGCGTCACGACACTAGAAATGCCAAGTTGCGGAAGACTCCAATGAAGCGATATGCCCTTGCCATCAGCCTGCTCGCGACGGTAACCACGGCGCTTGCGTCGGACGGTGCGATGCTGCTTGCCGCGCGGGAATCGGCGACCGATGTCGCGGCCGCCGATCCCGAAGCTTTGGCGACGCTTGGCGAAATACTGTTATTTGATTCCAATCTGTCCCTCCACCGCACGCAGTCCTGCGCGACCTGCCACGATCCCGGCAGGGGCTTCACCGATTCTCGCGGGCTTGCTGCGTCGCTTGGCGACGACGGCAAATCGCTGGGCGACCGCAACGCCCCGACCGCCGCCTATGCTGCGCTGGTGCCGCCGCTTCACCGGGGGAGGGACAGCCAATGGGTCGGCGGCCTGTTTCATGACGGGCGGGCGCCGACGCTGGAGGATCAGACGGGTGGGCCGCCACTCAATCCGTCCGAGATGGGCATGCCCGACAAGGCTGCCGTCGCTGAACGGCTGCGTGAGAACGCGGTTTACCAGTCGGTCTTCCCGAAGCTGTTCGGCGCGGGCACGCTGGAGGCTCCGGACGCCGCCTATGAGGCGTTGACCAAGGCGATCGCGGCGTTCGAGCGGACAGACATGTTCGCGGCGTTCGATTCCAGATATGACCGCTTCCTGCGCGGCGAAGCGAAGCTGACCAACGAGGAGGAACTGGGCAGGGTGCTGTTCTTCTCGGAGCAGTTCACCAATTGCAGCCAGTGCCACCAACTCTCCCGCAGGCAGATGGATCCGCGGGAGACCTTCACCGATCACCGCTATCACAACATCGGCGTTCCCGAGAACACGCAGCTCCGCCAAGCCAATGGCGTTACCGCCGGGACGGTCGATCCCGGTCTTGCGGGCAATCCACATGTGAATTCCTTGGAAGAGCGGGGCAAATTCCGTACGCCGACGCTGCGCAATGTTGCGGTGACGAGCCCCTACATGCACAATGGGGTGTTCGAGGATCTCAGGACGGTGGTAAGCTTCTACAACCGCTACAATTCCACGGCCGCCGAAGCCCAGCTTAACCCGGAGACGGGCAAACCGTTCGGATTTCCCCCCGTGCCTGAGACCTTGGCGGTCAAGGAACTGACGCACGGCCCGGCGCTGGACGACAGGCGCGTGGACGCGCTGGTGGATTTCCTCAAAACCCTGACCGACGCCCGCTACGAGAAGCTGCTGGTCGAATGAAGCGTTTCCCGCTGCCGGGGTCCGGATCACCGTTCCGGTGAATGGCCACAGGCGATAGAATCGGAGTGCGGAGCAGGCCGATCGCGCCGGTCGCCCCGAGAGCGGGCCGTGTCTCACGGCCGGCACTCTGCTTGATCCTATGACTGCAAGCCCGAAGCGCTTGCCTGTCGCGTCGTCCGCCTGAATCCCGAGACCGGAGATTGGCCACCCGTTACCTTTAGGCCTTGCTCAGTGGGCGGCTTCTTGTCCGCTGTCGCCGACACTGCCGTTCACGAATTCGTTTCAAAGCTTGCGCTGGCACAAACTCCCCCACCGAAAGCCCGCTAAAGCAGGTCATCCCGAATTCAAGGAGGCCTGAACATGGCTGAAATTCTAACAAAATCACGGGCACGCAACATTTTCTATGGGGGCTCGATCTTCTTTGTCGTGATCTTCGTGGCCATGACCATCCACAGCCACAGATATGTGGTGGAGGTCTCGACCGCGGGCATGGCGCTGAGCAACGAGGTGATCCGCGGCAAGCACGTCTGGGAAAAGAATTCCTGCATCAATTGCCACACCCTGCATGGCGAAGGCGCCTATTTCGCGCCCGAGGTCGGCAACGTGATGACCCGATGGGGCGTGCAGGACAGCCCGGACGATGCGTTCGAGATGCTCAAGGGTTGGATGGAAAGCCAGCCGTCGGGCGTCGATGGACGCCGCCAGATGCCGAATTTCAATCTCACCGACGAAGACATCCGCGGCCTCGCGGAGTTCCTGCGGTGGGCCGATCAAACAGACACCCAGGGCTGGCCGCCCAACGATGCCGGGTAAGGAGTGGAAACCCATGAAATACAAATCACAAAAAGTAGCGCTCTATTATTTTCTCGCGGCCATGGCCCTTTTCGGCATTCAGGTTCTGGGCGGGCTACTGGCGGGTTGGATTTATGTCTCGCCCAACTTCCTGGCCGAGATCCTGCCGTTCAACATCATCCGCATGATCCACACCAACGCCCTCATCGTCTGGCTGTTGCTGGGCTTCTTCGGAGCTGCCTATTTTCTGGTTCCCGAAGAATCCGAGCGTGAGATCTGGTCGCCGAAGCTCGCCTATCTTCAGCTTGTCATCCTCGTCGTGGGCACGTTGGGGGCCGTGGGTTCCTACCTCGCAGGTATCCATGGCGGGCGCGAGTTCCTCGAACAGCCGCTTTGGGTCAAGTTCGGCATCCTCGTTGCCGCGTTGATTTTTCTGCTCAACATTTCGATGACGGTTCTGGCCGGCAAGAAGACGGCGATCACCAACGTTCTGCTGATGGGGCTGTGGCTGTTGTCGCTGCTGTGGGTCTTCGCCTTCATCAACCCCGACAACCTCAGTCTCGACAAGATGTACTGGTGGTTCGTTGTCCACCTCTGGGTCGAGGCGACATGGGAGCTGGTGATGGCCGCTATCCTCGCCTTCCTGCTGCTCAAGCTGACCGGCGTGGACCGGGAAGTGGTGGAGAAATGGCTTTACGTCATCGTCGCCACCGCGCTTTTCTCGGGCATTCTGGGGACCGGACACCACTTCTACTGGATCGGCCTGCCAGGCTATTGGCAATGGGTCGGCTCGATCTTCTCGACCTTCGAGGTCATCCCCTTCTTCCTGATGATGTCGTTTGCCTTCGTCATGGTGTGGAAGGGCCGCAGGAACCACCCGAACAAGGCCGCGTTGCTGTGGTCACTGGGCTCGAGCACGGTCGCCTTCTTCGGGGCCGGTGTCTGGGGGTTCCTGCACACGCTGCACGGGGTGAACTTCTACAGCCACGGGACGCAGATCACCGCCGCGCATGGGCACCTTGCCTTTTTCGGCGCCTACGTCGCGCTGAACCTTGCGATCTTCACCTATGCGATGCCCCTGCTGCGCGAACGCCCGCCCTACAACCAGGTGCTGAACATGGCCTCCTTCTGGCTGATGACCGGCGGCATGGCCTTCATGACCTTCGTGCTGACCTTCGCCGGAACCATCCAGACGCATATGCAGCGTGTGATCGGCGACTACTATATGGCCGTGCAGGACAGCCTGTCGGTTTTCTACCTGATGCGGTTTGGCGCGGGTGCCGCGGTGGTGATCGGCGCCTTGTTGTTCATCTATTCCATGCTGGTCGCGCGCAAGTTCGAGATCATCGCACCCGGTCCCGCCAACCCGGTTCGGGAGGTATGAGAATGAACATGACATTCAAGCCGAGCCTGCCGTTCTATCAGCAGACGGGCCGCGAATGCGAGCTCTTCGAGATGGCACATGAAAACGGTCTGCCCCTTCTTCTGAAGGGACCGACCGGTTGCGGCAAGACCCGCTTCGTCGAACACATGGCCGCGCGCCTCGGCAAGCAGCTCCACACGGTGGCATGCCATGACGACCTGTCGGCCTCAGACCTGATCGGGCGATATCTGCTCAAGGGCGGCGAGACGGTCTGGGTGGATGGACCGCTGACGCGGGCGGTGCGCGAGGGCGGGATCTGTTACCTCGACGAAGTCGTTGAGGCGCGCAAGGACGTGACCGTCGTGCTGCACCCTCTGACGGACACGCGCCGTACGCTAATGATCGACCGCACCGGCGAAGAACTGGTGGCGCCTTCCGGGTTCATGCTGGTGGCCAGCTACAACCCCGGTTACCAGAACGTTCTCAAACGGCTGAAGCCGTCGACGCGTCAGCGATTCCTGTCGATCTCGTTCGACTTCCCGGTTTCCGAAATCGAGATCGCGGTCGTGGCCAGCGAAAGCCGGTTGGAGCCCGGGCGCGTGGCGCCTCTGGTGCGGTTGGCGGGGCATATACGCAAGCTCTCCGGCATGGACCTCGAGGAAGGCGTGTCCACCCGGCTGCTGATCTATGCCGCCACCTTGATGGCGGGCGGCATGAGCGTCGAGCAGGCGCTTGAGGCGGCGGTGATCGAACCGCTGAGCGACGAGCCGGATGTGCAGCAGGCGCTGCGCGATCTCGTAGCCACCATCTACGGATAAGCGCAATGCACCTTCTCGACCTCATGGAGCCTGAAGAGACGGTCGGCAATCTCTGGCATGACATGGCCAGCAGGATCGGTGCGGATATCACCTATCCCGATGCCGGTGTCGCGCTTGCCTCGGTCCGGCCCAGCCTGGCCGTGCTGTTTCGCTCGCTTGGCGGGGCGCCCGGCGTGGAACTGAGCGAGGCAGCGGCGACACTCGTGCGCCATCGCCGGCAATTGCGCCGCAAGCTGGGCGCGGAGCGGGACCGCGAGTGGGTTGCGGGATTCAATGGCGAGCAGCTGACCTTGCCGCCCGTGATCGCGGCCTTTCCCGATCCGGCGCTGAACCGGGCCGCGTATTTCTGGCTGACGGCGCTTGCGGCGGTCTGCGATATGACGGTGATCGATCCGACAGCCGACGGAGCGACCCAGGATCGCGCTCAGATACATGCGAATGCGATGGCGACGGATGCGGCCTTTGCTGCGTGTCCCGGTCTGCGGGATGCCTACAAGACGATGGCGAGGCTTTCTGTGAAGGCGCGGCCGGATATCCTCCGGCCCGCGCAGGAGGCCAGCATCGAGACGGCTATTCGCAAGCAGCTCGGCTGTGCGGCCCCCGATGTCGCGGCCCATCCCGTGCCAGCGGATTACATGCCCTTCGCCCAGGTGCCGATCTGGCTGCGGTTCGGGACCGCATCTCTGGGCAATGCAGCGAACGAGGAGGCGGCGGATCCTGCGGCTCCGCCGCCAGCAGCCGCGTCGACCAGCCGCAAGCTGGGGCGGCGCAAGGACCAGGACCAGCACAATCGCAAGGACAGCTTCATCATGCACAGGTTCGAATCGATCCTGTCGTGGGTTGAATCGATGAACATCAATCGCAGCGTCGATGATGACGATGACGAGAACGCCCAGAAGGCGGCGGATGACCAGGACGAAATCACGCTCTCGAAGCAGGATCGCAAGGCCGCGACGCGGCTGCGCCTGCATCTCGACCTCTCGCCTGCCGATGCCGACCACGAGGCGCTGGCGGGGGTGCATACCTATCCTGAATGGAACCATCGCGCGCGCAGCTACATGCCGGATCATTGTCGCGTGCTCGACGCGCCCGTGGCCCGGTCGAACACTGTCTTCGTGCCAGATGAACGCCGGATGCGCGAGGTGCGTCGCCAGTTCGAGGCGCTGCGCCCGCGCCGCATCCTGCAACCGCGCCAGATCGAGGGGACGGAACTGGATCTCGACGCCCTGCTGACCGCACGGGCCGAGCTGATCGCCACCGGGCGCGGCTCCGACCGGATTTGGCAATCGGCGCGCCAGACCGAGCGCGATCTGTCTGTAGCCTTTCTGATCGACACGTCGCGCTCGACAGAGGCGGCGATCGGCGACACGTCGGTGATCGAGGTCGCCCGAGAGGCGATGGCGGCGCTGGCCGCAGGCATCGACGCGGCGGGCGATAGACTGGGGATCTGGGGATTTTCCTCGTTGCGCCGCGACCGGGTGTTCCTGAGCCTCTGCAAGAGCTTCGAGGATCGCATGTCACCCGACATCGCCGCCAATATCGGCGCGCTCAAGCCGGGCCATTACACGCGCCTCGGCGCCGCCATGCGCCATGTCAGCGCGCAACTGGCCAAGGAGCCAAGCACCCGCAAGGTGTTGATCGTGCTTACCGATGGCAAGCCCAACGATCTCGATCATTACGAAGGCCAGCATGGCATCGAGGACAGTCACATGGCTGTTCGCGAGGCCCGTCATGCCGGTCAGAGACTGCACGGCATCATCATCGATGAGGACGGGCAGGACTGGTTCTCCCGCATCTTCGGGCGCGGCGGCTTTAGCCTGCTGCCCAACCCTGCGCGCCTGACCCGCGCGCTTCCCGACATCTATCGCACGCTCACACAGGAGAATTGACATGCGCAGCCTGACGCTCTTTCTCGCGACCCTCATCACATCGCCTGTTCTGGCGAACAGCTTTGACCGGCCCATCCCGCAAGCCCAATCGGCAACGGCTGAATTCTGGTTCGCCCTCGCCAGCCTCGCATTGATCGTGGCACTTGTTATGGTGCAGCGGATGGTGGCGCGGAGATGAGGCGCCGGGGCTGGTCCACAGCTCGAATCATGCTCGCCCTCTATCCGTTCGGGGCGGGGGCTGCGGCGGTCAACGTGTTCTTCGCATCGCTGATTTTCAGCTGGATCGGCGGACCGGTCGCCTCGACTGGCTGGTCAATCGGTCTCGGCTGCATCATAGGCGCGCCGGCCACCTGGCTTTTCGCACGTCATATCCGGCATCTGATGGACGTGGCAGATCGAGAGCCGATGCCCCATTGACTGATGGAGCGCGCGCCAGCCCGTGATCGACACAACGGGACTGGTCGTTTGCTAGGGCTATGCGTCCGCGGAATTGCCGATAAGGCTGCGCCGGTCAGGCTTCGGTCAGATCTCGGCCTTTTGCAGCATGGCGATCCGGTGCACCCGGCAGTGACCACGGACGGGAAAAGTCATTGCGGCTGTCTTTGCCCATACCAGCAGCGCTCAGGGGTCAGGATGCACAGGAATAGGTCAGGCGATCCGGAACGTGCTGATCGAACTCGGCGGCGATCATGCGTGTCAGCGGCCGGCCTTTCGGCGAGATCTCCAGCCGCTGACCGGCCAAGTGGACGAAATCACCATATTTTGCAGCAATTCCCGACAGGATTGGCGCCAGTAACCTGGCGCGCGGTCCGCACTGGGACTGCAGCTCATCAAGATCGAGGCGGAAATAGCACATCAGAAGCTCGATCGCCCGGGCGCGCAGTGCGTCCTCATCGGTCAGTTCGTATCCTCGTGAACCTGCGAATGTGCCCGCATGGATACGCTTCGCATAGCCGGGCGTGGCGGGGGCATTCTGAACATAGCCTGCCGGGAACCGCGAGATCGACGACGCACCAAGTCCGATCAGGGTCTCGCAGGTATCCGCCGTATAGCCCTGGAAATTGCGTCTGAGGCGTCCGGTCCTGAGCGCCGTGTCCAGAGCGTCGCCCGGACGGGCAAAGTGATCGATACCAATCGCGGTCATTCCGGCGTCAAGCAGCGCGGCCGATGCGAGGGTCGCCAGCGTGTAGCGCGCCATGTCATCGGGGAGTGCTTCCTCGTCGATGAGCTTCTGCCGCTTGGAAACCCAGGGCACATGCGCATATCCAAACAGGGCCACGCGATCGGGCGCAAAGCTGCGCACCTTGGCAATGGTATCGACAATCCGCTCGGTGGTCTGATGGGGAAGCCCGTAGACAAGATCGGTATTGAGCGACGTGATCCCGGCAGCGCGCAGATCCTCGACGCAAGCCCGTGTGATGTCGAAAGGTTGAATGCGCCCGATGGCAGCCTGCACCTCGGTGTCGAAATCCTGGATGCCGATGGAAGCGCGGGTCATCCCTTCTTCAGCAAGCGCATCGATCTTGGCGCGGTCGACCATCGTCGGGTCGATCTCGACCGAAAACTCGAAAGTGTCGTGTGGAGGGAAAACCGCGCGGATGGCGCGCGCAAGGCGATGGATCAGCGGTGGTGGCAGGATGGTCGGCGTGCCACCGCCCCAGTGCAGTCGCCCCATGCGCACCCCTTCGGGCAGTGTGAGCCGCAACAAGGCAAGCTCTGCCTCCAGCGTTTCGACATAGGATTCGACCGGGCCCAGGGTTTTCGTCCCCTGTGTATGACAGGCGCAGAACCAGCACAATCGCTCACAAAAGGGAATATGGATGTACACTGAGACCGGCACCTCGGGATCGAGGTTGCGCAGGGCTTCCTGCTGCAGGGTGGCTCCGGTTTGCGGTGTGAAGACGGCCGCCGTCGGATAAGAGGTGTAGCGCGGGACACGCGTTTCGAAAAGGCCAAGCGCCCGGAGGTCTTCAATGTTTTTCATGGACATATACTGAGAGCAAGATGACACCGTTTCTTTGTCATATAACAAACACCGCAATGAGTTTTGTATGCTTGATGACTTCAAGGACGAAGTACGATTTGGAAATAAAACCAACACATTCTCGCTAACCCGGAAGACATTGTGGAACGCACCTATTCCCATATTTAAGTCTCGATGAGCGACGTAAGGTTGCCTGCTGGTGCCAGCCCAAGGGGATCACTCCCATGTCGACCAACTTCTTAGTTTAATTCGACACTACAAGAGCCCAGCCGGCCGAACCCACCAATCAGACGACCAGCATGTTTCCACGATCATCGATCGCGCGGACTGCAGCATCCGGAAAGCGCTTCACCATGGCGCGCAATTCCTTGGCACTCTGCAAAATGCCTGCCGTGGACAGCCCGTCCGCGATTGCAGCGGAACGATGAATAACGCTGACCCTTCGCCAGTTGGCCTCGGCCACCATGCCGGTTTCCGGGTTGAGGATGTGCCCGGCTGGCCCCGCCCCGAACATGGTTCCGAGCGGACTTGAGGTTGCCACTGCCATGTCACGCAGATGGATGGTGGCGTCGGCCGGTCCGTCTTCGTGATCGGCAAGCCCGATCGCCCAGTCCCCGCCGCCCGGCGATGCGCCGACGGCGGCAATTTCACCGACGGAAACCAATCCTGCCTCGAGGCCCTCCGCCTTCAGGAGACCAACAACCCGGTCGGTGATGAACCCCTGAGCGATGCCGTTGAAGGTCAGGGCGGCACCGGGGTGCAGCCGGATACGATCCGCCGATATCTCCACCTTGCTCCAACCGGTTGCCGCGCGGGCACCGGCGATGGCTTTCTGATCGGGAGCGCCGCCGGCGCGCGCATAGGCTATCCACAGCGGCTGGATGCTTGGATCGAACCGCCCGGAGCTTGCCTGATGGATGGCGGACACGAGCGAACAGAGTTCGAGCATATCCGGTCCCGGCGCGTCCAGGCTGCCAGTCGCGTTGAGCCGGACCAGCGCGCTGTCGGACCGGTAAAGGCTGAACAGCCGTTCCAGCCGTTCGATTTCAGCGCGCGCTGCAAGCAGCAGCCTCTCGGCCTCGCGCGCCGGCAATCCGACAAGACGAAGATCGGCATGTGCCCCAAGCGCGATCCCCTGCCAGCGCGCGCCCGGATTTTCCGAGGCAATGGCATGCTGCGCGCCAAGCATGCAGACGGCCGTGATGCCGATGAAGCGGCGGCGGGAAAGGTTCATCGGATCGCTCCCGTGACCTGATTGGATGGTGCCTGGTCTAGCTCCACGGGGCCGAGAACATAAGCGTCGGGGATGCCGTCAAGCCGTACAACCACACCGCCGTTTTCCGCGGCGAAGACTGTGGCGTCCTGTTCGGCTCCAAACGGAATGACTTCCGGCGTTCCCATGCCACCGGTCTTGCGCGACCCGATCACGAACCAGGCATGACTGGCGTCGATCCATGTATCGTCGCCGGGAAAATCCCAGTCCTTCGCCTTGCCCATATCGTTGACATAAACGACGACCGCATCCTCCTGCTCCTCCGGGGAGCGGATGAACGCAATACCGTCCCGCACCTGGCTGAACCAGATCGGATGCGGATTGTTGGCGAGATGGATCTGCGCCTTGGGCCCGGTGTGCTCCAGAACCGTCATGTTGCAGTAATGACCCACCGCTTCCTCGGTAAGCGCCACCGGTTGCGGCAGTTCGGTGCTGGATTGCTGTTCACTGCAAGCCGCAGCCGTGATCGCCACGACAACAATGGCTGACAGCCGCACGAAGATGTTCATGGCCTGACCCTCTTGAGAATGACCGTGGAAAGTCCCAGCGCGATGGCGGTCCAGGCAACCGGGCTGAGCATGGTTGCAAGACCGGAGAGCGGCAGCGCCGAGCCAGCGCCACCCAGGTTGCTGCCGACGGCGAGCGCATCGATGGCGCTCATGTTGTAGAGCCGGAATGCATCGGCCGGATTGAACACCAGCAACCAGGGAAACACCGCCCGGGCGAAGAAGCCGTCCTGGCTCGCCAGCAATCCGCCAAGAAGCACCAGATCATAGAGCACCACGGCAAACAGCCAGATTGCAATGGCAAGCGCCGCCGCCGTCCCGGTCTGGCGCACGCTGGCGCTGGCGATGTAGCCGATGGCGATGAAGGTGGCGCCGAGGACCGTCGAGCTTGCAATCAGCCGGCCGACGCCGATCAATGCAACGGCCTCCCCCGCCCCATTGGCGAAGAAAGCCACGAGGCCGGCAATGCCGTATCCGGAACTGACCGCAATGGCGAGAACGGCGACATGGCCCAGGAACTTGCCGACGAGCACGCTGCCGCGGGAAACCGGACTGGCGAGCACGAGTTGCAATGTGCCGCGGTCGATCTCGCCGGCAATGGCGTCATAGGACAACAGCAGGGCAATCAGCGGCACCAGGTAGACCGAAAGCGTCGACAGGCTGGCAACGACCACAGTGACGGCATCGGTCTTGACCTCGCCGCCCGGCGCGCTGCCCAGCAGCACGAGGATGAGTGCGAAGGCCAGCAGGATAAGCGACGACAGGATGATCCAGCGGTTGCGCAGGCCGATGCGGATTTCCGTTGCAGCGATGGTGATTACGCCGTGCATTGGATGTCACCTCTCTGGACTTGTTCAATTCCGTTGTTGGAGAAATACCGGTAGACCTCATCCAGCGTCGGGGAGGCGACATCCACGTCCTCAACCTGCGCGCCAAGTCCGCTGATCTTCGACAGGATGCGCATTTTGTCTCCCCTGGCGCAGCAGAGCTCCACCGACGCGCAATTGATGCGGCCTCCACCGATCTCGGCATGGACTGAGCCAACGGCACCGGCAGCGGCGCGCACTCGGATACGGATCGGCAGATCGGCCTGAGTCTGGAGTTCGGCCAAGGGCCCGTCGGCAACCAGCCGTCCCTTGCGCAGGATGGCCACGCGGTCAGTCCTGGCCTCGAGCTCGCTGAGCCCGTGCGAGGACAGCAGCACCGAGCAGCCCCGCCGGCTGACATCGGCGATCAATTCGTAGAAATGCTGCCTTGAAAGCGGGTCGAGACCCGAGGTCGGCTCGTCGAGCAACAGCAGGCGGGGGTTTCCCACCAGCGCCTGCGCCAGCCCCAGCCGTTGCCGCATGCCCTTCGAATAGGTGTCCACCCGGCGGTCGGCCGCTTCGACGAGTTCGACCTTGTCGAGCACCGCCTGCACATCCTCGGGCGCTGCGCCCTTGAGCCTGGCGTAGAAGCGGACGACTTCGCGGCCAGTCAGCATTTTCGGAAACGCCACCTGCTCGGGCAGGTAGGATACAACGCGCCGCGCCGCGTCGCTCCCCGGAGCGAAACCGGCAATGGAAATGGAGCCGGCGGTTGGCTTGATGAACCCGAGGATCAGGCGGAACAATGTGGTCTTGCCGGCGCCATTGTGACCGAGCAAGGCAACCTGTTCACCAGGCGCCACGTCGAGCGAGACATCGGTCAGCGCCTCGACGGCCCTGAATTTCATGCCCACATTCCGGGCTTTGACGATCTCGGTCATTGCAGCGATTCTTTCCATTTGCGCGCGGTCTCGGGCAGCGCATGCGGTTTCATCAAGGGCCGGTCATCAACGATGCCGCCGGGAAGCAGCGCCGGAAATTCGCTCTGCGCCCAGCGCACCAGCTGCACCGCCGGACTGCCCAGCAACAGCTTCGCCGATGGCTGGGTCCACAACACCTGGTCCATCGCGTCATTGGGCCGGAAGGCCTGGTCGGCGATGCCGTCTCCATTGACGTCATAGGCGGCGTGGTCGCTCCAGTAATTGCCCGACCAGACGTGATCCCTGGTGCTGACAAACTTGATCTGGGTGCGGTTGCCGACAAAGGCATTGCCGGTGATTTCGTTGTCCGCCGATCCGCCGGTGAAATGGATACCGATCTCGCACCCTTCGATGCGGTTGCCTTTGATTTCATTCTTGTTGGCGTTGTAGACGAACAGGCATTTTTCGCCGCCGCCGACCACGGCGTTGCCTTCGATAACGGCGTTGTTGGCATAATTGAGCATGATGCCGTGATCGCGGTCATCCAGCGAGATGTTGTCGCGCAGGGTAACGCGCTTTGAAAACATGATGGCGTAGCCAAGATGGTTGCCGATCGAGATGTTGCCGGAAACCTCGCTGTCATCGGCATTCATGTAGTGAACGGCAAAGCGCAGTCCTTCGAAGCGGTTGTCGGTGAAAGTGTTCTTGCGGCTGGTGTTGACGAAAATGCCATCCCTGCCCTGGCGTATGGTGTTGCCAGACACCGTGGCGCCGGGAGCGTTCCAGACATAGACGCCATTGCCGCGCCGGCTCATCAGCCTGTCGTTACCGCCAATGATGGTGTTGTTTTCAACTCGAGCGTCGCGGGCGCCGTGGATGTCGACTCCGTAGAGATTGCCCTCGATATGGCTGTTGCGGACGATGGCGCGGATTGCATTCCTGGTCATCTGCACACCGCTGTCGATCGTCTCGTGCGCCACGCCCGAGCCGGTCAGTCTCAAACCGTCGATCACCACATCGGGCGCATCAATGGTGATGACCGAGCCGATACCCGTACCGGTCACCTCAGCGTTGCCCTGGCCATCGATTTGGATCGGCTTCGATAAGGTGACGCCGCCTTGGTAAGCCCCGCCGGACAACAGGAGCCTGTCGCCCGGCTGAGCCAGTTCGACCGCCCGCACCAGTGCATCAGGCCCCGGCTCCACGCGGATATCGGCGGCGTTCGCCGATCCCGTGAGAAGCGTGGTTCCAAGCAGCACTGCGAATGTGCGGGCGGTCAGGTTCATGGTCGTATGGCCTCAGGCGTTGCGTGGTTCGACAAACATGCGGCCGCGCATCTCCATGTGCAGGGCATGGCAGAACCACTGGCAGTAGAACCAGTGAACGCCCGGACGGTCGGCCGTGAACGTGATCGACGCGGTCGCCTGCGGTGCGACTTCCATCGCAATGCCATAGTTGGAAATGCAGAAGCCGTGGGTCACGTCGTCGACATCGTCGAGGTTGGTCACATAGACCGTGACTTCCTGACCCTGCTTGACCGTGAACTTTTCAAGGCCGAACTGCGGGGCGACCGACGTCATGTAGACGCGCACCTTGTTGCCATCCTCGATCACAACGTCGTCGTAATCGAGATCCACGCCATCGGCTTTCGCCTGGGCATATGCATCGGCGAACATCGGGTCTTCGCGCGACCACACATTGACCGGATTGACGATGTCCGCGCGCACGATGATGCTGTCATGCGGCTCGGCAAAGGTCGGGCCGTCATGAACCACCTTCATGTCATCGGTCGAGATGTCGATAAGCTGTTCGTTCTCCGGCTTCAGCGGACCGACATTGAGGAACCGGTCCTTGGAGAATTTATTCATCGAGATCAGCCATGCGCCATCGGCCTCGGCGGTTTCACCCATCGAGGTCGAGTTGTGGCCCGGCTGGTAGTGGACATCGACCTTGGAGACGATCGGGTCGACGTCCTCGCCGGCATAGGCACGGATGGCCTTGTCGATGTCCCACTTGACGATCTGGCTGTCGAGGAACAGCGTCGTGTAGGCAAATCCCTTGCCGTCAAATGCCGTGTGAAGCGGGCCGAGGCCCAACTCGGGCTCGGCCACGATGCAGGACCTCGGATCGGCATCTTCCTCGAACAGGGCGTCGACCTTGGTCACATCGATCACCGAAACGGTTGGCGACAGCTTGCCGTTGATCATGATGTGCTTCTTGTCCGGCGCGGTATTGACGCCGTGCGGGCTGTTCGGGATCGGGATGTAGCGGGTGTATTTCTTGTTCTGACCCTTGCGGCCGTCGATGACCGGAACGCCGTTGAGCACCTGCACATCGCCGGCGGCAACGCCTTCCTCGATAGCCTTCAGATTGAACACCACCACATGGTCGAGTTCGTTCTCGGTCATTTCGGCAAGGTTCATGCCCATCTCCGAGTTGTAGCTCGAGGAGAAGGCGTACTTGCCTTGATAGTCGCAGTCGGTGTTGTCAAGATTGCCCGACACCATGACCTGCCAGGCCACCTTCATCTCGTCGCCATCGATGGCGGTGAAGATGTTCACATACTGCGACGGATCGTCGAGGATCTTGCCGTCATTGACCAGCGGCGCTTCGTGCTCGCCATTGGCGAAGACATAGCCGGTGCGCGGATATTTCTGCGGCCGCATGCCGTGGATGTCATGGGCGTTCGGGATCTCGATGATCTTGTCGCATTTCATGACGTCGCAGCGAATACGCGCAACCCGGGTGTTGGCCTTGTCGTTGGCGAAGATGTAGCGGCCGTCATAGGTGCCGTCGGTAAACGACATATGCGGATGGTGAAGGTCGCCATTGTCATAGGTCTTCATGCCCTTGGCCGCGAGAAACGTCTTGGTCTCCTCGGTCAGACCTTCGGTCAGGATCTTCAGGCTTTCATTGGTCTGGCCCCAGCCGGTGGCGGAGCACCGGTTGAACACCGGAACCCGCATAAGCTCGCGCATCGACGGAAAACCGAGAATGCGCAATTCGCCGCTCTGGCCCGACGACCAGAACCCGTAATAGGGGTCAAGCTCGCCCGGCTCGAAGTTCAGTTTCGGGGTCGAAGCGTGCGCCTTGCTGACAAGCGCGCCGCTAAGCAGTTCGGATCCCATTCCGGATCCCGCCAGAAAGGCTCCTCCCGCCGTGGCGGTCATAAGGCTTCGGCGTGAAAGGCCTTTTCGTCTGGTTTCTTCGGCTGACATTTGCAGTCTCCTTCAGGTTGATGGCTGTGGTGTTGAGCTGGTGCCCACGAGCGGCTGGCCGGCGCCGGCTGGCACTGGTGCAATCGGGTCGAGGCGGTTTTGCTTGCGGAATTTTTCGCGCTTCGTGGCCTTCTTGATGCACACGGGACATTTGCTGTCGCTCTGGTAGAGCACCTGGCAATGCAGGCACTGCAGGCATTCGTTGGGATTGATGTTGCCTTCGGGATGGATGGCCTGAACCATGCACTCCTTGGCACAGCGCTGGCACGGATCGCCGCATTCCTTGTAGCGCTTGAGCCAGTCGAACATGCGCAGCCGCGCCGGGATCGCCAGCGCAGCACCCAGCGGGCACAGATAGCGGCAGTAGAAACGTTCGATGAACAGGCCCGCTCCCAGCAGCACGACCACGAACAGGATATACGGCCAGCCGCGCTGGAATTTCAGGATGATCGCGGTCTTGAAGGGTTCGACCTCCGCGAACTGCTCGGCCAGTTCCAGCGAATAGAGCGACAGGCCGAACAGGCCGAGAAAGATCATGTACTTGATCGGCCACAGCCGTTCATGCAGGCCCCAAGGCACCGTGTATTGCGGGACCTTGAGAAAGCGCGCGATCTTGTTGGTCAGTTCCTGCAGAGCGCCGAAGGGACACAGCCAGCCGCAGAACACGCCGCGGCCCCAGAACAGCAGCGACGCAGCGACCGAGAACCAGAGGATGAAGATAAGCGGATCCATCAGGAAGGCGGTCCAGGAAAAGTCTGTCGTCACGGCCGAGAAAAAGGCGAGCACATTGACAACCGACAATTGACCATTGGCGTACCAGCCGAGGCCCACCAGCGTGAAGGTCAGGAAGCCTATGCGGAACCAGTAGGTGAAACGCTCATGCCGCGTCACCTGCATCTGGAAAAAGAACACCCCTGTCAGGATCACGAGGGCGACCACCAGGACCACGACCTCAACCCGTTTCTGAAGCCAGACTCGCTTCCACAAATGGCTCAGTTCGCTGGTGTCGGACACCGCCACATCGCTCTGGATCTGCGGGTTGATGCCGGCGGCGGTTTCGACCGCAAGCTTCTCGGTATGGCGATCGGGAATACGGTAGCCGAGATCAAAGGTGATGAAGGCCTTGTCGATGGCGCCGACGGCGCGCTGCACCAGCAGTTGCAGCCTGAAGGGCTCTGCCGGATCAAACCCGCTGCCGGCCTTCACCTTGAAGATATCAAGTTCGGTGAATGACGGCGCATCCTCCGCCGCGAGCTTGCCAATCCGTTTGTGCTGCTTGTCGTGGAAACGAACGGCGGTATCGCCCTGGATCAGCTGGATGCGGTCGAAGATGCCGCCGCGCACATAGCCCGATCCCTTGAAGGAGTATTTGCCCCGGCCGACAACGAGGATCGCCTGGTCGCCTTCATCGAGCCATTCGAGCAGGTTGGCATATTCATCGTCGCCAAGCAGCGTGCGGCCGATTTCCGGCGCGCTGACCAGCGCCATCTGCATGTCGATGAAGGTATCTTCAGGCGCGCCCTTTTCCGGGCGCTTGATAGCGCGGGCGTCACCGGTCTCCTCGAACGCCGTGTTCACCTGTCCGATATCGAGCCGCAGGCTGCGGATCGATCCATCACCCGCAAGCGTCTGCCAGTCGGATATCGGGACGTCGTCGCCGCTTGGCATCAACAACGCCTTCGTGGGTCCCGAGCTCGCCAGTTCGGGCTCAAGGCCGCCAAGGCCGAGAGACCTCGCCACCTTCAGCCCGGCCCGGACGATGGAATCGTCGATGACGATGATCGTCACGGTGGCGCCCGAGACGATGTCGAGATCATGCGCCGAGCCACCGGCGGCGGCCTCGGCGATGAGATCGAGCCCGGCGTATTTCTCCGTCACCGCGGTGATTTTCGATTCAGGAATGCCGACCAGCACGATCGGTTCGGAATGCTTGACCAGACGGACGCCGGTCACCTTCGCGTTGCCGTCGACTCCCATGAGCGTGTGGATGGGCTTGCCGGAATAGCCGGTTGTCGTGACGAAATCGGATGTCAGGAAGACGTAGCCCACGACCTTGCCGTCCTTCAGGGCCTCAACCACGGGAATGTCCGACCGCAATTGGCCGTACTCCGTGGCGCCGGGAACGATCTCGCCGACATTCGCCTTGTCCAGGAATGTCATGACCAAGGGTTCGGCCTGGGCGGCACCGATGGCCAGGAGAAGGCTCGCCAGCATCGCAAATGCTGCAACACCCCAATTGCGAACGCTGATCGACTTGGCAAACATGTCTGAACTCACACCGTCATTTCGCTTCGAATCTACCTTGTAGCATGCCGATCTCTTTGCATTTGCGCAAACTCGCAAATGATACGCGGCCGGAAAACCCAGCACTATCAATATATTACATTGTTTATATGCAATGTTATTGGTTGTGCATCTTGTTCGGGACTCTTGCCTGCATCCGAACGAAATGCTTTCTGCTTCAGCTCAGGCAACGGGTTGGCCAAGCAGAGATGCACTCTTGCACTCGCATGATCGGTCGGCATGCGGGGGACAGACAGTACCCGCGCCTTTGCGCGACATTCGTAGGCCGGTTGCAAACCGCTGATGCAGCTTTAGGATTTGCCGAAAGGATCGGGGTTCGACATTGGATAACTGGACTGAATTTTCGTTGGCGTTGGCAGCTTTTTTCGTGCTGCATGCGGTGCCGGTTCGGCCCGCGGTCAAGTCGCATATTGTCGGCCGCTTCGGAGCGCGGACCTTCTCGATTGCCTATTCGATCGTGTCAGTCCTGGCTCTGGCCTGGCTGATCGTCAGCGCCGGCCGCGCGCCCTATGTCGAAATCTGGCAGCCGGCGCCGTGGCAGTCGATTGTAACGCTCGCGGCGATGCTGCTTGCCTGCATCGTCTTCGCGCTCGCCATCGGGCGCCCCAATCCCTTTTCCTTTGGCGGCTCCGGGAAAAGCACCTTTGATCCGAAGCGGGCCGGAATTGTCCGTGTATACCGGCATCCGCTGCTGGTGGCGCTCCTGCTGTGGTCCGGCTCGCATGTCCTGCCCAACGGGAATCTCGCGCATCTGGTGATGTTCGGCATCTTCGCAGCCTTCACCCTTGTCGGCATGCGGCTGATCGACCGGCGCAAGAAACGGGAAATCGGTCAGGCGCGGTATCAGGAATTGCTGGCGGACATGCGCCGGGCGTCCCTTGCGGACAGCTTCCGGGGGCAAAGCGTGTTGGTGAGGCTGTCCGCCGGCTTCGCGTTGTTTGCGATCCTGCTGGCGCTGCATCCGGCGGTGATCGGGGTGTCGCCTTTGGCAGCCATTCTCTAGGGCCTGGCGGACCGCCGCGGCATTACGAGCGCCGGGCCGACGACAACAGCAAAGCCGCAGAATGCCACCATCCACGCGAAAGCAGCGACGTGAAGGGAAAGACCTGTATGGCTGTCGGTCACGGCCGCGAGAATGCGCGCGACCGCTGCTGCCAGCACCGCCAGGAATAGCAAGCTGACGGCGGGATCGGCCCGCAGCGCCTGGCCGGTGTGCCCCAGCGACGCACGCACCATCATCGCGAGGGTCATGCCGCCGACAGCGCCGACCCCGAGCGCGTGCACGCCGGCAAGCGGCGAGACATACTCCGGAAAGACGATGGCCGCAGCAATCAGCGCAAATCCGATGGGCACAAAAAGATAGCCGGCGTGCAGAATCCAGACCAGCGGATCGCGCAAGGTGCGGTCACCTGCCCAGCGCCCGAGCCGGATGAAATGCAGCAAGGCCGCGACAGCCATTGTTATGCAAGCGGCAACTGAATCCGGAGACCCGGTCCAGATAGCCAAGGCCGCGATGCCCACCGCAATGGAAACCATGTCGAAGCGCGAAAAGGCTGCGGGCAGGCGACCGGGATTCTCGCGCACCAGCCAGTTGCGGGTGAAACTCGGAATGACCCGACCGCCAATCAGCATGATCAAACTGATTGCGGCAAGCGCCGCCAAGCGGCGGCTGATATCGGAGACGCCATCAAAATGCGCTTCCAGATGAAAGGCGATGTTTGCGGTTGCCAGGATCAGCAACGGCAGCAGCACCTTCAGGTTTCTCCAGTTCGCGCCGGCGATGATTTCACGGGCGATCACGATGGCGACAGTGATCAGGAAGGCGGAATCCACGACCAGCGCCGATTGCCAGCCGACATGCGCCGAAAAGGTAACACCCGCCCGACCCGCGAACCAGAGCAGGAGCAATGCCAAGAGGGCGTTTCCCTGCAACGGCATGCGGCCGGTCCAGTTTGGCACGGCGGTGAACAGGAACCCGGTGACGATCGCGGGCAGGAAGCCGAAATAGAGTTCATGCACGTGCCAATCGACCGGCGCAAACAGCGTCGCCAACTCCAGCTCGCCGTAAAACTGCGGCAGCCAAAGCAGGATCGACAGGCCCGAATACAATGCGCCGAAGAGAAAGAACGGGCGAAAGCCGTAGCTCAGGATGGCCGGTCCGGCATAAGGTCTGGTACGAGGAATTGCCATGATGGGATCCTGTCGGTTGTTTTCGGAAGCCGCCGGTCTGGGTTGCCTTGGCGTCCCCGAATCCCTAACAGTTTGGCCAACCGGATCTTTGCATTGTCGCAAACTGGAGAAAACCATTGAGCCGTCTTGATGCTTCGCTTCTGGCCGACCTGCCTCACTTTTCCGGAATGAGCCGGAAAGCTATGGTCGAGGTTCTGTTGCAAACTCTTCGCTAACCGGCAACCGGTAATCACCTCTCGATGTTTTGGGAGATGACCATGTTCAAAGACCGCCATTACGACCAGTCGATCATCGTGCTCTGCGTTCGCTGGTATCTGGCTTATGGCCTGAGCCTTCGCGACTTGAAGGAAATGATGTCAGAACGAGGCATCAGGGTAGATCATTCGACAATCCATCGTTGGGTCGTACGCTTCTCGCCTTTGATTTTGTCAGTCGCCTTGTCCGGGGTGGCGAGGAATGTTCTGCCAGCTTGTCAGGGTGTACACTGACGGTTTTGGCCGGCTATTGAGTCAAACTAGATCGCAATGCCGGGGCGGAGTGGCACGTTTTTCTGCGCCGGGACGGGTTCAGCCAACGCTCCCCATGCCTTCAGGAAACTGGCTGCTGGCCGGCTCAAAGCCAAACGAAATTTATTGCAAGTACGGTGTAAGGAATTTGGTTTGAAATGGCGTTGATCCTCGTTCATCGTACAGTTTTTCCTTCATCATCGAGAGCGGAGACAAAGCACTGACCGTGACCTGGAGCGACCTGGACGAGAACGAACGGACCGCGCTCAAGCGGCTGAATCGCGGTCCCTACCCTGCGCTGGAACCATCCTTGGCCGAGCGGCTGATTGCGTATGGTCTTGTCGAGAGAAGAGACCGCGGCATCGGGATCAACCGAGCCGGGCGTGAACTCGTGATCGGTGTGCTGCTGAACCAGCGTGAAGATTGACGCGCCGTTCAGTTGACGACATCTTTCAGGCCACGCAGAGCTTCCTGAATGTCCTCTCTTGTCTCGCTTGATTCGGGATAAACGGCATAGGCGGCATAGGTGAATTCCGGTGCGCCATCGACGATTTCAAGCTCTCCGGATGCAATGTGAGGCGCTGCAGCGCCGCGGCGGAAATAGCCCATTCCACCTGCGCGCAATATATAGCTCAAACCGAGTGGACCAAGACCGACAAACAGTCCGGGCTCGCCGAAAGAATTGGAACTGGCATCATGCTGGGCTGCAAACAACGGCCCCCAGTCGACGTAAACGTAATCGTCCGCACCATACGGCTCGCCGTCCCTGGATCTGGTTCTGACGAGAACCAGTTGTTCCTCGACCAGCAACTCGACCCGGAAACCCGGCAGCAGTTTGGGTGCATACAACACGGCGATATCGAGAACGCCTGTCCGCTGTTGCTCCAGCAACTGATCCGGCACACCAACATTGGCATGAATGGCGATTTCAGGCTTACGCTGCTTCATCCAGATCAGCCAGTCCAGCAGCACCGGGTTCCAGAGACTGAGCTCACCTCCAAGCGCGACGACGCTGGTTCTGCCCGAGGGAATGGCAAGCTGATGCCGTGCCCGTTCCCATATCTGCACGAATGACTGGGCATAACGCTCGAATTCGCGGCCCGCCGGTGTCAGTTGTGCGCCATTGCGGTTGCGGATGAACAATTGTCGCCCCAGCACATCTTAAAGTGTGCGTATGCGGGCGCTGACTGTTGTCTGTGTGACATGAAGACGGTCGGCTGCTTTGAGAAAACTGCCTGAATGAACAATCTCGAGAAATGTCCGGGCGCGGTCGATATCCATCACGGCCTCCTTTGAATGCAATATTATTGCATCAATAGAGCATTTATTTTTGTTTGCCTTCCCGTTTCTTCTGATCGCATTCTGGATTGCGAAATTCCGCCGTCCCTTGTCTGCGGCGGGAACCGGAGCCCGGAATAACAAACGAAGAAGATCGCCCTCACCAGCTGGTGGATTATTCATCTCCAACCGGTTTCACGCCTGCGTTCGCCTCCGGAACCGGCGAACCACGATCGATGCCTGAATGCAGGGCGAATGTTTTCCGCTGGCGCAAGGCAGAACGCCGCCGGCTTCTCGATGCACGTCTCACCATCAGCGCCGAAGTGCGAAAGGCCAAATCGGACCGCATCGCTGCCCGGCTGGATCAGGCTATCGGCAAGGTCAGCGGGCGGATAATCAGCTGCTACTGGCCGATTCGCGGCGAGCCTGATCTGCGCACTTGGGCGACAAGCATTATCGCGCGTGGCGGACGGATCGCATTGCCCGTAGTCATCAAGAAAGGCTGACCTCTGGAGTTCCGCATCTGGTCATCCGGTGACCGGCGCGAACGCGGCATATGGAACACAATAGTTCCCGCCGGCGGACCGGCGGTGCAGCCCAATGTGGTGGTTGCACCGATCATCGGGTTCGATGAGGAAAATTACCGCCTAAGGTACGCTGGCAGCGTTTTCGACAACACTCTTGCAGCAATGAAGACGCGGCCGATTGTCATCGGGGTTGGGTTTGCAGAAAGCCGAATTCCAACAATTCACCCCCTGCCACACAATATCCCCATGGACATCATCGTAACGGAAGAATGACCCCGGCCCAGGATCCCGCGCTAGTCTGATCGCGGTGACTATGACGGGGCATCACCTGTCGCCGCGGAGGGCGCCGACAGCGCGAAATCCTGTTCGGAAAGCATGATGTCGGCCAGCATGTAGTCGTCGAATGCGGAGATAAAGGCGGCAAGTGCCTTGTTGAGCAGCTTGGGCAGCCGGCACCGGCTTGAGATCAGGCACTCGTTGGTCGGCGTGAAGCACTCCACCAAAGCAAAATCCGTCTCCGTTGCCCGGAGAACCGCACCGAGATTGATCTCTTCAGGACGACGGGCCAGCGTGAACCCGCCGGAGCGCCCCCGCACGGCGCGCAGATAACCGGCATTGGTCAGCACGTTGACGACTTTCATCAGGTGGGCCTGCGAGATCCTGTAGACCCGGGCGGTTTCCTCGATCGTCACCAGCCTGTCACCGGCGGCTCCCGCGTACATCAGAACGCGCAATGCATAGTCGGAAAAAGTGGTCAGCTTCATGAGATTCCCCGGTATCGATGATCCACTGCATATCGCAGCGGCGGCGCCGCGAACATGGCACGGGCAATATTTACGACCCCATACCCGGATCGATCGGGCTGTGCCAAGGCACCACTCACACGAACATCATGACGATGATTGCGCCGAGCACCACCAGAACAAGCCCGGTGACCAGCATCGGCAACAGCGTGTTGTCCGTATCGATGTCGCGTGTCTCATGGATCAACGGTTTGTTTGGATCTCGCTTTTCCTGCGTGTCTGTCATGACTTGCTTTCCTTGATCAACATCGGTGTTTCGGGGTTGCGTCATCTCATCAAACCGCTGCCGCAGCGCGGTGGGCGGCGATCGCCATCCAGTCACGCAGCAAACCCTGGTCCTCCTTCGAGAACCGGGCCCGCCGCTTCAGGTCTTCAAACGTGTCGTCCGGATGCAGCCGATTGTATTCATCACGGACCAGCGATTCGAAGATCGCCCATTCCTCGTCCGTCCCGGGCCCGATGGGCTGCACAATCCCGTTGGAAGCCATGTAAAGTGCATCTCTCGCGTGTTTCATCGCAGTTCTCCTTCCGCTTCGCCTTTGCTTGCGTCCCGCACTCCTTCCAGCATAATCGCCATGACGCCGATATCGCGGCAAAAACCTGTGTTCAGCGCCATGAACACAGCCTCGGAGGGATCAAGCTGTGGCTGCGCGCTATCGTTGTCGAAATCCACATCAGGCCCGGACTGCGGGCGGCAGACGCCGGTTCCGGCAGCGCACCCGATAAGTCTCACCGGACCTCTCCCGTCTTGATGGCAATCCGGACCACGCCGGGATTATCCTCTTCATATATTTGAGCGGCTTGGTGGAGTGACAAGACGTGGGCTTGCAGGTGTCCTGCCGGGACAGCCGGCAGCAATCTGGCGAGCAGCGTTTCGAAATACGGCTTGAAGATGCGCCCGGTCACGCCGCGCTCTGCACACAGCAGATCAACGATATTGGCCTCTAGCCGCGACAGGCCGGCAGGTACGGCCGCGATATCCAGAATGATGTGCAAGGCACGTTCAATCTCATCCCAGCGGGCACCGGAAACATGGGTCATCACATTGTTGATGTGGCTGTGCGCCCGGAACGCCGCAACCAGGGCGCTGACAAGAGCAGCGGGATCCACCACCGCTTGCTGCGGCACAATGTCTCCGCCACCTGGGTTTGCATCCGCATCGAAACTGAAGCCGGTGCCGACGGCCGGATGCAACCCGGCACCACACTCAGTACCGTCGAAGGCTTCAACCGGTCCGGATTGCATCATGCTCATCGCGTGCTCCATCAAGTTGCCGGGCCTGTTTTCTCCAAGAGCATCAGAGGTCAGCAGCCGCCCGAAATCCATGGGTCGATATCTAACTCATAAAAGATATATTGACAATGTATCTTTAAATGGGAAAATTGCACACGGTCAAAGCGACAGGAAACCCACCGGTCGAAAAGACCACCGGCGCAACCGGCCCCGGCCCACGCACACAGGCGCAAACGCCTCGTCTCCAAGGGCTCGGAAATGACTTGCTGTGCCGACGTGATGGATCTTGAACAGAAGGAAACCGGAAATGACCGACACGACCGAGGCCGTAGACTTGCGCAGTCTCGTCCCCGCACAACGTCACACCAAGATCTTCCAGCTTGTCCACGCTCTCGAGCCGGGCAAGGCGTTCGAGTTGATCAACGATCACGATCCCAAGCCGCTCTACTACCAGCTCGAAGCCGAGTATCCCGGCCAGTTTTCCTGGATCTACCGCGAACAGGGGCCAGAGGCCTGGCGCGTCGAAATCGGCAAGATCGAACAGGCCGCCTGACGGCTGACGCAATGACGCCGGGCTGGCCCGGCGTCATTGTGGAGGAAAACATGATGCCTGGTGTCACCCTGTCCCGCCGGACGATGTCCTATTTCTTTGCCGCCCTCTCCGCGCTGATTGCCGGCGAGGCGCTGATGCTGGCCGGCTTTCTGCAGCTTTCCGACAGGCTTCCCGATCTGCCATCGCTGTTGCCGGCAGCCGGGATCGTCCTGAGCGCCGGGTTCATGCTGGTGCTGTGGAACCTCGGATGCACCTTGCGGCCGGCGAGGCCGCTGCAGCTGCCCGCACGCTTTGTCGCCATCGGGCTGATCTCGCTCGCACTGACGGTTGCGTTCGGAGTGATTTTTACCCTCGTTCTGGGCCAGCAGACAAGTTCCGACCCCATGCCCGACATCGCGGGTGCGGCGCTTCCATTGCATGTCGCGGCGGGTATCGGCGGATGGCTGACCTTGACCTCCATCGGCGTGAGTTACCGGCTGCTTGCCATGTTCATGCTCGCCCCGGAACTTGACGGCACACGACCAAAGCTTGTCCTTGCACTTGCCGTTGCGGCCTTGGCGGTTGTCGTTGCGATCGGGCTTGGCGCGATCCTGAGCGGGGCAAGCCTGTTCATTCCGCTTCTTGCCGGCAGCCTTCTCGGGCTGGCTTCGCTTGCCGTCTACGGCGCTGATATCCGGCATCTCTATCACGCGCGCAAACGCCGCACCATCGAGCTCAACAGCCGCATGGCGATCTATGCGCTGGCTTCACTCGGAGCCGCAATCGCCCTGGCAATCGGACTGGCCATCCTCGGTTGGCAAGAGGCCGGCATTGGCGCTGTCGTGTTTGTTCTTGTCTTCGGGTGGCTCTCGGGCCTCGGGCTCGCCAATCTTTACAAGATCGTGGCGTTCCTGACATGGCTTGAATGCTACGGCCCCGTGCTGGGCAAGACGGCAGCTCCCAGGGTGCAGGATCTGGTGGTCGAGACCCGTGCGCGAAAATGGTTCAGGCTTTATTTCCTCGCCGTCTGGAGCGGCACGGCCACCCTTCTGACCGGTCAGGCGACCGGCTTCCGCATTGCCGCAGCACTGATGCTCGCAGCCACGATCGGGATTGTCAGTGAACTGGTCCGGATTCGTCTTCTCTCGGACGTGGCTTTCCGCTCCACCGGACCGGCTGCAGTGCCAAGACCGCATCTGCTGCTCTCCTGGCAACCTTCGAACCGGTGCCGCTGTTTCATGTACTGGGCTCGAAGGGTTTCACCCACGAGGCAACCGAGTTGGCCGATGGCGACTGGGAGGTGCGGTTTACGCCCTCGCAAACGGCAACACCGGCCAAGCCTGTGCCCCCGGCCGCCAGGAGTGATGCCACCGACTGGCCTGAACCCGATCGGCATCTCGACAACCGGGAACTGGAACCGCCCGAGCCGATGGTCCGGATCCTGGCTGCAATCGAGGCCATGCAGCACGGCCAGGTCCTGTCCGCGCTTCTGTGCCGCGAGCCGATGTTCCTGTTTCCCGAACTTGAAAAACGCGGCCATTAATGGCGCGGCGGCTTCGAGCCCGACGGAACGACCTACAGGATCCTGGTCCGCG
Organism: Alphaproteobacteria bacterium; assembly: GCA_018829385.1. Classification (GTDB taxonomy): domain Bacteria; phylum Pseudomonadota; class Alphaproteobacteria; order Rhizobiales; family Rhizobiaceae; genus Hoeflea. The sequence continues at coordinate 3,035 of JAHJUC010000361.1, read as the reverse complement.
TTGCCCGCAATAGAGAACAGGTGGCTTAGCCGCACCGGCGGTCCTGCCTTCATGGAGTTATGAGCGATGTTCATCCAGACCGAACCGATGCCCGACGCCTCGAAGCTGAAATTCATTCCCAGCAGGGAGGTGTATGTTTCCGGGACCATCGAATTTGCCGATCGCGACGAAGCCGCGGCATCACCGCTGGCCCAGCGCCTGTTCGGCATTCCGGGGGTGGCGGCCATAGCCTTCGGTTACGACTGCATCATCATCACCAAGACCGCCGGCGACTGGCAGCACCTGAAGCCGGTATTGCTGGGCACGATCATGGAACACTTCATGGCGAATGCCCCGGTGATGCGCCCGGCGCGAAAAACGCCGAGCGGGGAAGACGGCGAGACCAGCGCGTTTGTCGACCAGATCATGACATCGCTCCGCGAGGTCATCGATCCGGAACTTGTCTACAACATCGTCGATCTCGGCCTCATCTATGATGTGGTGGTTGAGGCCAACGGAGCGACAACCGTTGCCATGACCACGACGACGCCCGGATGCCCGGCGACGATCTATCTCAAGCAGGGCGTTCAGGATCGCACTTCTGCCGTCGATGGCGTCAAGAAAGTGCAGGTGGAGCTGACCTACGAGCCGCGGTGGGAACCGGAAATGATGAGCCCCGAGGCCAAGCAGCACCTGGGAATTGTGACTTGACACTTAATGATGAGACTGTCATCCCAACAATCTCATATGTTTAGAGCGGCACTTAATTTGAGAACGGGCAGTTAATTTGATAATCAGACTTGGATTTTGTTACTTTATGTGAGATTGACGCTCTTGGATGTTTTCATCGAGAGCTTGCCATGACTGATCTCTTCCCCGCCGAGATAGACGAGGTGATTTGGGACGATGCGTGCAGGCGAGCTGATGCGATTCGCGGCTTCCTGAAGCGTAATCCTGAGGGCGCGACGGCCGGCGATGTTGCCAAACTCGCGGCCGAGCTCGGCCTGAGCCGAGCGACCGCATACCGGCTGATCAAACTGTTCCGCGCCGGTGGAACCGTGCTGTCTCTGGTGGATCGCAAACGAGGGCGCCCCGAGGGTCATCGGGCCCTGGACGAGAAGCGGGAAGAGATCATCCGCGCGACGATCAGCTCATACTACCTGAAGCAGACCCGGCCGACGGTTTCGCAGCTGGTCCGTGACGTGCGGACCAACTGCATGTCGGCGGGGCTCAAGCCTCCGCATCGCCGGACGGTAGCGGCCCGCCTCAAGGACATCGACCTCCAGACGCGTGCTAAGCGCCGCGGCGAACAGAAAATTGTGAAGGCGACGACGCCTGTTCCCGGGGAGTTCGGTGCATCCCGACCCCTGGAAGTCGTCCAGATGGATCATACGAAGGCCGACGTCTTCGTCGTCGACGAGGAGACTCGGCTGCCGCTCGGTCGACCGTGGCTGACGCTGGCGATGGACGTCTGCAGCCGCATGGTGACAGGGTTTTATCTCACGATGGAGGCTCCGTCCCGGCTGTCCACCAGCTTGTGTCTGTTGCACTCGGTCTTCGACAAGTCAGCTTGGTTGAGAGAACGCGAGATCGCCGATCCGTGGCCCGTTGCTGGCCTACCGGACACTGTTCACGTCGACAACGGCGCCGACTTCCGCAGCCGGGCATTCAAGAGAGGATGCCAGGATGCCGGCATCGCGATCGAGTGGCGGCCGCCGGGTGAGCCGCGCTTTGGCGGTCACATTGAGCGGCTTATTGGAACACAAATGGGAAGGCTGCACCTGTTGCCCGGGACAACATTCAGCAATGAACAGGAGCTGGGAGAGTACGACTCAAAGCGGCACGCGGCGCTGACACTACGTGAACTCGAGCGGTATATCGCACTCGACATCGTCGGCTCCTATCATCAGTCGATCCACGGCACCCTGGGTCGCCCGCCGATTGCGGTCTGGCGGGAGCACGAGGGGGAGATCCCACTTCGGCTGCCGCAGGATCGGATGCGCTTCTGGCTAACTTTCCTGCCTGAGCAGGAGCGAACGTTGCGGCCCACCGGCATTCACCTGTTCGGCCTGCGCTATTGGTCCGCAGCACTCAGCGCCGACGTCGGGCGTTGCGATCGGCGCCTGCTTGTCAAATACGATCCGCGGGATATGGCGCGCGTCTTCGTTCAACGGCCATCGGGAAACTTCGTGGAAGCTCGCTATGCAGATCTGACACTGCCTTCAATCACCCTGCACGAGGCGGTGACCGCCCGACGCACCCTTCTGGCGAAAGGACGCCGTGAAGTCGACACCCGCACTATCGTCCGCACCGCCATCGCACAGCGAGAGTTGGTTGAGGCGGCAACGAAGAAGACGGCGGCGGCACGACGCGGAATCGCTTCGTCGAAATCAAAAGTGGATGATCGGGGATGGGGCTCGCTACGAGGTGTCGACTCCAGCAAACCTGTACCCTTTGTCGAGGATACAGATTGAGCTGGAGTGAACATGGACGATGAAGTTTCCCACCTGACCACCGGCGCCGCAGCGCTGCTTTCTGAAACGGACGAACGGCGCATTCGAACGATACGATCACGTCGCTGGGTTCTCTACCCTCGCGCCAAGCAGGCGCTCGATCGGCTAAGCGCACTCCTCGAGCATCCGCGAGGCACGCGCATGCCTTCGGTCGCGATATACGGCGACAGCGGTATGGGCAAGACCATGATCATGAAGCGCTTCCGGGACGAGCACCCGCCGAGCTTCAATCCTCTGACGGGCACGTTGAAGACGCCGGTCCTGGCCATGGAGATGACGAGCCGCCCAGGCGAGCGACGCTTCTACGCCGAACTGCTCACCCTTCTCGGCGCGCCTCAGCGGCCGCGCGCCGACATTGCCCAGATGGAGCAGGCTGCATTGCGGATCATGGAAGCGATTGGTGTGCAGGTGTTGGTCATCGACGAGGTGCACAACATCCTCGCCGGATCCTATCGCGAGCAGCGCATCGTTCTGAACACTTTGCGCTTCCTCAGCAATCGTCTGCAGATCTCGCTTGTCTGCTTCGGCGTCAACGAGGCGCGG
>JAHJUC010000360.1 GCA_018829385.1 Alphaproteobacteria bacterium | reverse complement strand
TGCCCGTGCGTTCATTTTGCGGCCAGTGAGTCGAAGAACAGGAACGTTCGAAATGGGCAACTTGCAAGCCGGGATCATCCCCGTCACACCTTTCCAGCAGAACTGCACGGTGCTGTTTGACCAGGACACCAAGTCCGGCGTGGTGGTCGATCCGGGCGGCGACGTCGACGTGATCCTGCAGACGATCAGCGAGAACGGCCTGACCATCGAAGCGATCTGGCTGACGCACGGGCATATCGATCATGCCGGCGGCGCCGACGAGTTGCGCGAGAAGCTTGGCGTCAGGATCATCGGGCCGCACAAGGCCGATCTGCCGCTGCTGTCGGGGCTGGAAGACCAGGCCAGGATGTTCGGCCTCGACATGGAGGTGCGCAACGTGACGCCCGACCAGTGGCTTGACGACGGCGACAAGGTGTCTTTCGGCGCGCACGAGTTCGAGGTCTCGCACACGCCGGGGCATGCGCCCGGTCACGTGATCTACTACAATCGCGCCAACGGCTTTGCGCATGTAGGCGACGTGCTGTTTGCGGGCTCGATCGGGCGGACCGATCTGCCGGGCGGTGATCACCAGACGCTGCTCAACTCGATCCGCGACAAGGTGTTCCCGCTCGGAGACGAGGTCGGCTTCATCTGCGGTCACGGCCCGGGCGGCAAGATCGGCGACGAACGCCGCACCAATCCGTTCCTGAAGGGGCTTTGAGGCAAAGCCGGCACGAAAAACCGGCCATCGCTGGGCGAGGCCGGTTTTCCTGACATGACAGACGTCCGGGTGTGGCGGTGTTACCTCACGACGCAGAAATGGTCGCGCCCGTCATAGCCGCGATAGGTGCCGGTCGAGGCATTGAACGAGCGGTACTTGTTGGCGCAATAGCGATACCAGGAACGGCTCCAGGGCTCGTAGTCGCCGCCGCTGATGACCCGCGGGGCCGACGGCTGGCGGTAGATCACGCGCGGATTGTGGCTGTTGGCGATGGCTCCGCCTATGATGGCGCCGGCGCCAAGGCCGATGATGCCGAGTATCAGGGCGTCATTGCCGTGGCCGTAGTCGTAGTTCCTGTGGTTTCTCACCCGCCGGTTCTGGCGCTGCAGCTCGTACTTGCCAAACCGGTCATAGTAATCCTGCTGCGCCTGGAATTCCGCTTCACCGGCGTGCGCCCCGGTCGACGCCAGCGGCGCGAGGGCGGTCGTAGCGGTGAGCAGGGTGATGCCAAGCTTTCTTGCAAACATGTTCATCGGTGTGTCCTTCCCGGTTGGCGTCTCGTGGCGGCGGCCGGCTCTTCCGGCTTGCATGAACCCTATCGAGATCAAGCTGAACGGCAGCTGAACGAAATATTAACCCCTCCAATCAGGCATAACTCTGACATGCGTCAATTTCATCGAAACAAAAGCCCGGTGATTGCGGCACCGGGCTTTCGTATTCTGGCGGTGTCGATGTCAATCAGGCGAGGCGCAGATTAACGGCCTTCGGTCCCTTGCCGCGGCGATCGGGCTCGGTGTCGAAGGATACCTTCTGGTTTTCCTCCAGGCCGGTCATTCCGGAAGCCTGTACTGCGGAGATGTGAACAAAAATGTCCGCACCGCCATTGTCAGGCTTGATGAAGCCGAAGCCCTTGTCGACATTGAAGAATTTTACGGTACCAGTTTCACCCATTCTGTCAGGTCCTTTGGTTGCCTTCCGGTCTCCACTCTGTTTCTCCGGTCGGCGAGCATCATGTCATATCCCGCATTCGCGCGAGCGTTATGGCAGGCAGTTCTTGAAATGTTTGGAAAGGTCCTGATTGTAACGGCTTCGCCCCTTCACGCGGTTTGGCGTGTGGGCTCTTGTTGAAGTCGTCCGAAGTTTTTTGTGCGGCTTCGGCGCGCATGATTCTGGTCTTCCCGTGTTCGCAAATTGCCCGAACGGAATAAAGATGATTGTTTTGTTGGAAATTGGCAAGCAAAAGTTTGGTGACGCCTGTCAGCCCAGGTTGCCGTACCTGGCCGGACCACCCGATGTGATCCGGCCAGGCGGGTTCGATTACTCGACGATCGCGATTTCGGTGGCGTCGGTGGTGCCATCGTTGAACATGATCATCACGGTCTTGCCGGCTTCAATGCCTTCAACCGCAACACCCTGGGCGATGGTGTAGACTTCACCGGACTCGAGTTCGACGGTGTTGGCAGCTGCGTCAAATGTCTTGACGACGCCTTCGATTTCGCCGGCGAAGGCGGTCGAGAGCATGGCTGCGGATGCGAAAGCGATTGCAACGATCTTTTTCATTTCAGTTTTCCATAGGTTAGCCGATCCGCGACCGGCTGGCAGATGTGCCAGACTGGTGTCGGTCGCGGCGGGGCGGCGCTGATATGCGCCGGAAGATTGCACCGCGCAAGCGGCAAAAAGATATATTTTTCAAGGCTGAAAGTGGCTTAATTTCGCCATGATCCGATCGGATCGATCTGGCTTTTTGTCCATCTTCCGGCCCCGAGTCCGGCAACCTGGCCAGGCTGGTTCAGCCCCGGCCAGGCCGCCGGAATTCATTCCACCACGGTTACCGCCGTGGCGTCGGTGGTGCCGTCATCGTAGGTAATGACGACCTTGCCGCCGGGCTGCAGATTGTCGAGCTGGACACCATCGGCGACGCGGAACGCCTCACCGCTTTCCAGGACGATCATCTTGGTGGCCGGGTCATAATTGCTGACCACGCCTTCGACTTCGGCAGCATAGGCGGCTCCCGCCAGGCCGAGCAGCGAAACGGCGGTGATGATGATTTTCTTCATGGTGATGTCTCCCTTGTTTTTGCGTGCACCGGTATTGGTGCTTGCAGGAACAAATCTGAGGGCAACGACGCCGGCATGCAAATCACTTGGCGTAAATAAAATCAACAATATCAATGACATAATCTTGCCACAAAGCGGCGCCGGTGTGGCGCGGACAGCGCGGTAAAGCAGCCGCGGAATTGCAGGATACCGACCGGAAAGGCGTTTGCAGTGCCTCGTTTCCGCCCGGATTGTGGCGGGGCTGGGACGCGGGGCGTTGCGGTGCGATCACGAACCGCAGTCCCACCGATCGCAAAAGCGATCAGGCGGCGGGCCTGGGCCTGAGCATCGGGCCGAGTTCTGCCAGCAGGATGGCCAGGAAGATCAGCAGGCCGCCGGCATAGCCCAGGACCGGGATCTGTTCGCCGAGGATCAGGGCGCCGAACAGGGCGGCGAAAAGCGACTCCGTCGACAGGAAAATCGCCGCTTGCGGGGCTGTGGTGTAGCGCTGGCCGATGACCTGAAGCGTAAAGGCCAGACCGGTGGCGATCACGCCGGCAAACAGGATCTCGGGCAGGGTGGCGATCACCGAGGCCAGGACGAAGCTCTCCGTGCTCAGGCCGACGCCGAGGCCGAGCACGCCGGCGAGCGAGAACTGCACGAAGGACAGGGTCAGCGGGCGTCCGCTCGGGCCGACAAAACGGCCGACCAGAATGACCTGCAAGGCCCACATTGCGGCGCAGCCGATGGTCAGCAGGTCGCCGTTGTTGAGATCGGCGAGGCTGCCGCCGGCCAGCATCCAGATCCCGGCAAAGGTCATCATCACCGCCGGCCAGATCACCGGATGCGGCGGCTGGCGCAGCGCCAAAAGGGCGATGAAGGGGACGAACACGACATAAAGGCCGGTCAGGAAACCCGAATTGGTCACCGTGGTAATGGTCAGGCCGACCTGCTGCAGCGCCATGCCGAGGAACAGCACCAGTCCGATCAGGGCGAAGCCGCGCAGATGCACGGGTGAGACGGGACGGTCGGCCTTGCGGGCCTCCATCCAGGCGAACGGCGCCAGCACGACCGAGGCAACGAGGAAACGCAGGCCGATGAACAGGAAGGGACCGATATTGTCCATTGCCGTCGACTGCGCGACAAAGCCCGCGCCCCAGATGGCGCCGGCCGAAAGCAGCAGCAGGTTTGCGAGATGACGCGGCATGAAACTGTCCGGGCAGGAGGAGCGATCCCGGACGGCTAGCAGGTGCGTTTCGGGGCGGCAAGAGGGAGACGGGGTGAAACTCCCTTGCTCACCCTTGGCTCACCCCTTTGTTGCCGTCGCCGAGCATGCCCGGCTTCAGCGGGGGGTGAACAGGGCCTCGAGGCGGAGCCGGTTCTTGCCCATGTCGCTGTTTCCCAGTTGCGCGGCGGCATAGGCCATGATGCCGGTACGGCCGTCAGGCATGGCCCTGGCTTCCAGCTGGATCAGGTCGGGAAACCGCATCAGCGGCGAGTAGGTGACAAAGCGCGCCCTCTCGGGATGCTTTCGGTCATCGATCCTGCGGGCGAGCGGATCTGAACTGATGAGCCGTTGGGACAGCCGCTCGATGGCGATCGCCGGCGCATCGTCAACGGGCGCAATCTCGAAATCCGGCTTCTCGCAGAGACCGGGACTGCAGGCCAGCGCATCGTTCGGCGTGGGGCTGCGCCGGTTGGCGCTGAAATCGCGCGGGCCGCGATCGGGCGATCCGGCGAACAGCTCCCAGGTGCGTTCCCGGCCGATCAGGGCGAATGCCGCGATCCCCGTGCCAACGAGGATGACCAGAGCCAGGAGGATTGTCTTCAGCATCGCTTCGCTCGTTTGTCGGAGGGACCGGTCATTGCGGCGCGGGCGGCAGGTACCGGCCGCTCAGCCAGGCCCCTAATTGCCGGACGCCGGTGCGCGCGTCAAACGCAGGATCGAGCCGTTGTCTTCGTCTGTTACCATCAGAACAGCGCCATCGGGGGCAACGCGGACATCGCGAATTCGCCCGTAGGTGCCCTTGAGCATGCGTTCCTCGGACAGCACTTCGCCGGTTTCCTCGTCGAGGTCAAGCCGGACCAGCAGCTGGAATTTCAACGCCGCGACCAGAAGGTCGCCATCCCATTCGGGAAACATCTCGCCGCGATACACCGCCATGCCGCCGGGCGCGATGGAGGGATCCCAGTAATGGACCGGCTGCTCATAGCCTTCGGCCGTGGTGCCGACGCCGATTTCCGCGCCCGAGTAATGACGTCCGTAGGAGACCGTGGGCCAGCCGTAATTCAGCCCGGGTTGGGGCCGGTTGACTTCGTCGCCGCCGCGGGCGCCATGCTCGACCGAGTAGAGCACACCGGTTTTTGAATCGATGTCGAGGCCCTGCGGATTGCGGTGGCCTTTCGACCAGAGCTCCGCTGCTGGGTTGGCCGTGGCATTGGGGCTTTGGGGCGCAAACGGATTGTCGGCGGGAATCGAACCATCGGCTGCGATCCTCAGCACGGCGCCGGCATGGTCGGCAAAATTCTGGGCACGCTCGCTCTCGCCTCGGTCGCCGATGGTGAAGAACAGCATTCCGTCCGCTGCGACGGCGATGCGGGAGCCGAAATGCTGTCCCGCTCCGGTAAACCGGTTCATCCGGAAGATCTCGGTCACGTCCGAAAGCGC
>JAHJUC010000359.1 GCA_018829385.1 Alphaproteobacteria bacterium | reverse complement strand
TGAGGTGACGCTGTAGTGCTATGAGGCAGGTTGTTTCGGGGACGCGGACAGTTCGGGGTGTGAAGTGACAAAGGTAATGGGTGACGGGGCTTTAAGGCCGGGCCGGGGCTGGCTGACGAAAACGGTTCGCGCGCTGGCGCTGATGGCCTGTGCCGGTCTTGCAGGCTGCCAGGCGTCGAACCTCGGCGAGGGGGTGTCGGCCTCCAATTCCGGCCTGCCGGCGCTCGGCAGCTCGACCTATGGCAGCGGGCCGGTGCAGGTCACCATGCTGCTGCCGACCGATGCGGCGCTGAGGAAGAAGGCCGCCGATATCGCCGACGGCGCCAAGCTGGCGCTCGACGACCTTGGCGGAGGGCAGCTCAGGATCGACTTCCAGGCGTCGGCTTCCACTTCCGGACAGGCGGCGAGCAAGGTGCAGGCGGCGAGTGCTGCCGGCGCGAAGCTGATCATCGGGCCGGCGACCAACGAGGAAGTGTCGCGAATCATTTCCGGCACCAGCCTGCCGCGGCCGCCGATCCTGGCGCTGGTGGCCAACAATTCGGCCGGCGGCACGCATATCTGGCCGCTCTATGGCGACGCCATCGACAGCGCGCTCGAGGGCGTCGGCGTCGCGGTCGCGGCCAAGCAGAAGAACATCGTGGTGGTGCACGAGGCGGGCTTTCCGGCGGAAAACCTGCTTCGTCTGCGCGAAGGCATAAGCCTCAAGGGCGGCACCACCATCGGCTTCGTGCCCTATCCGGCAAGCGGCATCAACCTGCGCGCGGCCTTCGCCAAGGGGCAGGTGGTGTTTGCCAAGGCCAACACGATCGTGCTCCTGGGCGGCGGCAACGCGATCGGCGAGGTGATCGACATTCTCGCGGCGGGCGAGTTCGGCCAGTCGATCGCCACGGCGATCGCCACCTCACTGATACCCGAAGAGATCTACAAGCGGCCATCGGCGCAGGGGCTGATGGTGGCGATCCCGTCGACCTCCGACGTCAGCGTGATCGCCGACCGGTTCAGGGCCAAGTACGGGCGCGAACCGAGCTACGATGCGGCGATCGGCTATGATTCGATCGCCATTGCGGCGGGCCTGGTGCGCTCGGGCGGGGCGGATGCGATCACGGTCGCCAACCTGACCTCGAGCCAGGGCTTCCGCGCGGCCACCGGCCTGTTCCGGTTCCGCCCGGATGGCCGGATCGAGCGACGGATGATCGTGCACCGGATCGAGGACGGCAGGCTGAAAATCATCCAGGAAGAGGGCGAGGGGTTCTAGGGCATTTCCGGTGAAAACGGTGTCACCGAAAATGCCCTAGCTTGTTGTTTTTTACGCAATTCCGGACGCGAAACCGGTTCCCACTTTCGCTGGAATTGCTCTAGACCTTTTCCGGATCCTGCCGCTATCGCGCCCCGCCATCATGGCTCGCTGTCGCCTCGGCCGCACCCAGGTTGCGAGAGCCCGGCAATTGACCTTGTTGCGTGAATTCGCCGACTATCGCCGCAAACAGAATCAGGACGGGATACGCAATGAGCATGGAGATGACCGGAAGGGACGAAACGCGCGGACGCGGTGCGCTGATCTGGCTCTATCCGGTCCTGATCGCCTTCGCGCTCGTGTTGATGGTGCTGCAGACGCTGCCGCTGGTGCTGCCGATCGGACCGATGTACTGGGACGTGCTGGTCTATTACGACGCGATCGGCCGGATCGCGCAGGGCCAGTGGCCGGCGATCGATTTCTTCGCGCCGGTCGGCCCGCTCGAATATTTCCTGGCGGCGTTCTCCAACTTCCTGTTCCCGCAGGCCCAGCCGGTGTTGCTGACGCAGTGGATCTGGCTGCCGGTGACGGTGCCGGCGATGGCGCTGATCCTGTGGGATGTTGCCGGCCGCAGCGGCGGACGGGTGGCTTTCTGGCTGCTCGCGCCGTGGATGCTGTTTACGGCGCTGCCCTACAATGTGGTGGATTTCTATCCCTATCCGGGCACCGACGCGTTCGGGATCTACAACCGGCACGGGGCGCACCTGATGTATCTGGTGGCCGTCACCGTGCTGTTCGTGCGCGGGCCGGTGATCCAGACGGTGCTGTTGAGCCTGCTGGTCCTGGCGCTGGCCTTCTGCAAGATCACCGCGTTCCTGGCGGCCGGGCCGATCCTGCTGTTCGGCCTTGTGCTCGGGCGGATCTCGCTGGTGACGGCGATCACCACGGCGCTGGTCTGTGTCGGCGTCACCGGCATCACCGAACTGACGACCGGGCTGGTTGTTCCCTACGTGCAGGACATCATCGTACTGGCGTCGCAGAACACGGACGCGCTGCTGCCGCGGTTCCTGACCGCGGGCTCGCTGCATTTCAACGTGCTCGGCGCGGGCGGCCTGCTGGCGATCGTGCTGCTGGTCGCGGCCCTTGCCGGCAAGCCCGCGGCCGGCGGGCGGGCAAACGGAAACGCACTCGCCCGGATGATCGACGCGGACTGGTTCTGGGTGGGGCTCTTGCTGCTGTGCGGCCTGTTCTACGAGACGCAGAACACCGGCAGCCAGGCCTTCCTGCTGATCTGGCCGGCACTGCTTGCGGTGCTGATGCGGCCGGGCAGGGACTACGGACGCTACAGGGCGTTGATCGTGGTGCTGATCGGCTTTACGGTGCTGCCGAATGTCAGCACGGTGCTGCACAAGGCGGCGCGGGCGATCGCGGTGGCTCCGGGCTACATCCAGCCTGATGCGCCCGACCTGGGGCCTTTGGGGCGGGTTTCGGCCAAGGATGTGTTCGTGACCCGTGCCGGCCGGATACGGCAGATCTATATCGACCGGCGCGAGACCTTCGAGGACATTGCCGCGGAGGGCATTCTGCCATCCTTCCTGCTGTTCTCGGATCCGGATTACCAGTACCTGCTGCTGCAGGAGATCCAGGCGGCGACCAAGGCGATCAAGTCGCTGGAGCTGAGAAACAAGCGGCGGTTCGAGCGGGTGCTCAACCTCGATTTTGCCAACCCGTTTCCATACATCCTGAACAAGAAGGGAACGGCGAATGTCTCCATCGGCGCCGATCCCAACAGGGCGGTCCCCGAGCTGGATGAGAAGACGCGCAACGCTGTGGCCGAAACCGACCTGGTGCTGGTGCCGACCTGTCCGGTGCACCATGCGAGAAAGGTGCTGTTCGAGCATTATGCCTCGGCTCTGACAGGGCACGAGCGGATCACGCTGACGCCCTGCTACGACGCCTTTGTCCTGCCGCGCACATAAGCCAGCGGACTGGGTGCGGCAAACAGGTCAGGATGGCAATTGCCATCTTGACGGTTACACCATGGCGCAGGACAGTGGGGTCTGAAACCAGCCCAAGCGTCCGGAGTATGTGATGGTCATCGATCCGCCCTATCTGATTTTTCTCGGTGATGTGCCGGACTCGCTTGCGGCGAAGACCGGCCTGGGGATCGTTGACTGGCGGCCCGAGTGGTGCGTCGGGCAGTTGCGGCTGGAAGGCTGCCAGGCGGATGCGGCTATTCCCGACCTTTCCATCGACGAGGCGGTGGCGCAGGGTGTGAAGACGATGGTGGTCGGCGCGGTCAATGCCGGCGGCGTTCTGCCCGGGCACTGGATCGCGTCGATTGTCGCGGCACTTGACGCCGGGCTCAACGTGGCGACAGGGCTGCACACGCGGCTTGCCTCGATTGCCGAGATCAGGGAGGCGGCGGAGCGCAGCGGCGCCAAGCTGCATGACGTGCGGTTTTCGGACCAGCGATTCGAGACGGGCAAGGGGACGAAGCGTCCGGGCCTGCGCTGCCTGACGGTCGGCACCGACTGTTCGGTCGGCAAGAAATACACCGCGCTTGCGCTGGAGCGCGAAATGCGCGCCCGCGGAATGGATGCGGATTTCCGCGCCACCGGGCAGACCGGGGTGTTCATTTCGGGCCGGGGAGCGGCGATCGACGCGGTGGCGGCCGATTTCATCTCCGGAGCGGTGGAATGGATCGCGCCGGCAGCGGAGCCCGGGCATTGGGACCTGGTCGAGGGGCAGGGATCGCTGTTTCATCCGAGCTTCGCCGGGGTGTCGCTGGGGCTGCTGCACGGCGCGCAGGCCGACGCCTTCGTGGTCTGTCACGAGCCCACCCGCACAACCATGCGCGGCGTCAAGCATGGCCTCCCGAGCATCCGCGAGGTGATCGACATGACCATCGCTTGCGGACGACTGACCAATGCTGCCATCATGTGCACTGGCATTTCGGTCAACACGCAGAAACTCGGCGAGGATGAGGCGAGGGCGCTGCTGGCAGGGCTGGAGAGTGAGTATGGTGTGCCAGCCACGGATCCGATCCGTTTCGGCGTGACCGCCCTTGTCGACCGGCTGGAATCGATCGGGGCAAAAGCGTGAGGATCGGCGAAAGTAGTACTTGCAACGGCGGCAAAGGCGAATAAGGTAAACGAGCGTTCATTTAATTGATGAACGTTTCGGAACAGCTTCTGAGAGGACAGGGGCCGGTTCCGACAAGAAAATGACCCCGGCTCCGGCCGGCGGGAGTGTGGCCGGTGGGAACGGCCAATTGCATGGGGTGAGAGCCATGCGCCCGGACATGGCGGCAAGCCGTCCGGACAGGGAGGAGAGTGGAGGAATGGAAGCCACAGGCGTGACCGCCGGCGGCAAGCCGGTTACGTTTCCGCAGTATATGCTGCTGAACGCCAAGCGTTTTTCAGCCCGGCCTGCGATGCGGATCAAGGATTACGGCATCTGGCAGACCTGGACCTGGTCGGAGCAGCGTGACGAGATTCGCGACTTCGCGCTCGGCCTGAAGGCCATGGGCCTGGTCGAAGGCGAACGCATCGCCATTGTCGGCTCCAACCGGCCGCGGCTTTACTGGGCGTTTTGTGCGGCCCAGTCGCTCAAGGCCATTCCGGTTCCCGTCTATGCAGATTCCGTCGCCGAGGAAATGGCCTATGTGCTGCATCATGCGGGCGTGCGGTTCGCCGTCGTGCAGGACCAGGAACAGGTCGACAAGATCCAGTCGGTGGGGGCGGATATTCCCCAACTGACCGACATCATCTTTGACGAACCGCGGGGTTTGCGCGACTACGAGCGCACGCACCTGCATGATTTCGCCGAGGTGCAGGAGCAGGGCCGCAAGCTGGCGGCTGCCAATCCGTCGGCGATCTCCGAGTGGGAAGCCGGCATCTGGGCGTCCGACGGCAGCGAGATTTCGGCGATCCTCTACACCTCCGGCACCACCGGCCGATCGAAGGGCGTCATGCTGACGGCGGCGGCTTCGGTCAAGGCCGCGGAAGACACCGCGAAATTCGACCACATGACCGAGCATGACGAGGTGCTGGCCTACCTGCCGCTGGCATGGGTCGGCGATCACTATCTCAACTACGCCCAGGGCTACGTGGTCGGATTGTGCATGAGCTGCCCGGAAAGCCCGGAAACCGTGGCGCAGAACCTGCGCGAGATCGGGCCGACCTTCTATTTCGCGCCGCCGCGGGTCTTCGAAGGGTTGCTCACCAGCGTGATGATCCGGATGGAGGATGCCAGCCGGCCGAAGAAATGGCTGTTCGACCACTATCTCGGCATCGCCAAGAAATATGGCGAGAAGATCCTCGAAGGCCGGCCGGTGCCGCTGTGGGGCCGGATTTCCTACTGGATCGGCGACAAGCTGATCTATGGTCCCTTGCGCAACGTGCTCGGCTTCACCCGGATCCGCACCGCCTATACGGCGGGCGAGGCGATCGGGCCGGACCTGTTCTCGTTCTTCCGCTCGCTGGGGATCAACCTCAAGCAGCTTTACGGGCAGACCGAAGCGTTCCTCTATGTCACCTGCCAGAAGGACGGCGAAGTCCGTCCCGACACGGTGGGGCCGGCCGCGCCCGACGTGGAGATCCGGATCGCCGAGAATGGCGAGGTCCAGTTCAAGTCCCCCGGCATGTTTGCCGGCTATTACGGCGACGAGGAGAAGACCAGGGAAACGCTGACGCCGGACGGCTGGGTGATGACCGGCGACGCCGGCATCTTCGATGCCCAGGGCCACCTCAAGATCATCGACCGGGCCAAGGATGTCGGCAAGCTGACGACCGGGGCGCTGTTTGCGCCGAAATACATCGAGAACAAGCTCAAGTTCTTCCCCAACATCAAGGAGGCCGTGGCCTTCGGCGATGGCAGGGATTTTGTCGCGGTGTTCCTCAACATCGACCTGACCGCGGTCGGCAACTGGGCCGAACGCAACAACATCTCCTACGGCTCCTACCAGGAACTGGCGGGCCTGCCGCAGGTCTACGAGATGATGACCGGCCACATCAACAAGGTGAACCGCGACCTTGCGGCCGAGCCGATGATGGCCGGTGCGCAGATCAGGCGCTTCCTGGTGCTGCACAAGGAGCTTGACGCCGACGACGGCGAACTGACGCGGACGCAGAAGGTGCGGCGCAGCTTTCTGGCGGAACGCTACGGTCCGCTGATCGAGGCGCTCTACAACGGATCGTCGGAACAGTACATCGAGACCGAAATGACATTCGAGGATGGCCGCAAGGGTGTGATCCGGGCCACCGTGAAGGTGGCGGATGCGGAAGTGCAGCAGGTCACGAACGCAATGCCGGAGGCAGCCGAATGAATGCACGGATCCAACATGTCGAGCTGCATGCCGAGGATGACGGGCTGAACCCCGGCGACGTGATGCTGAAGGTCGAGAACGTGTCGCTGTCGTTTGGCGGCGTGAAGGCGATTTCCGACATTTCCTTCGACATCCGCAAGGGCGAGATCCGCGCCATCATCGGCCCGAACGGCGCCGGCAAGACCTCGATGCTCAATGTGATCAACGGCTTTTATCATCCGCAGGAAGGCGTCATCACCTTTCGCGGCCAGGCCCGCTCGCGCATGCAGCCCTATGAGGCCGCCGCCTCGGGCATCGCCCGGACCTTCCAGAACGTGGCGCTGTTCAAGGGCATGTCGACACTCGACAACATCATGTCGGGGCGGACGCTGAAGATGCACAGGAACTTCTTCTGGCAGGTGCTCAATGTCGGACCGGCGCGCAACGAGGAGATCGAACACCGGCTCAAGGTCGAGGAGATCATCGATTTTCTCGAGATCCAGCACATCCGCAAGACACCGGTGGGCAAGCTGCCCTACGGCCTGCAGAAGCGGGTGGAGCTCGGCCGGGCGCTGGCGATGGAGCCGGACCTGCTGCTGCTCGACGAGCCGATGGCGGGCATGAACCTCGAGGAAAAAGAGGACATGAGCCGCTTCATTCTCGACGTGAACAGCCAGATGGGCACCACGATTGCCCTGATC
>JAHJUC010000358.1 GCA_018829385.1 Alphaproteobacteria bacterium | reverse complement strand
GCCGAGGAAGGCTCGATCTCGGCTGCAGGCCGGCGCATGAAGATGAGTTACAAGCGGGCCTGGATGCTGGTGGAGGATATGAATGCCGCGTTCGTTGCGCCGCTGGTCGAGAGCAGCCGCGGCGGACAGAAGGGCGGCGGGGCAAGGCTGACCGATGCGGGAGAGACGGTGCTGGCCGAGTTCCGCAGCCTTGAGGCCATGGTCCTCGAAAAAGGTGCGCCGCAGATCTCGACCCTGTCCGCGATGCTCAGCGATATTCCTGATCAGAAATAACGGTTGCAAAGTGTATGTGATCCGGTGATATGTTTCACCGAATATAACGCTGACCGGAGACCGGCCCGATGTTTGCCATGCCCCGCCGCCTTGTGCTTGCCTCAGCTCTTTCGCTCACCACCGCACTTGCTTTTCCCGCCGCGGCAAGGGCCGGGGACATCACCATCTTTGCCGCGGCCAGCATGAAGACCGCGCTCGACGAGATCGTGACCAGCTGGAACGCGGAGACCGGCAACACTGCCGTCGTCTCCTATGCCGGCAGTTCGGCGCTGGCCAGACAGATCCAGAACGGCGCACCCGCCGATCTGTTCATCTCGGCGGCCGTGAACTGGATGGATACGCTGCAGAAGGATGGCCTGATCAAGCCGGAGACGCGGGTCGATCTGCTGGGCAACAGCATCGTGCTGGTGGCCCATGGCGCGAATGCGGCTCCGGTCGAGATCGCGCCGGGTTTCGACCTGGCGGGCATGCTGGGCGAGAACCGGCTGGCGATGGCGCTGGTGGATTCGGTGCCTGCGGGCGTCTACGGCAAGGCGGCGCTGACCAGCCTCGGGGTCTGGGACGCGGTCGAGCCAAAGGTGGCGCAGGCCGACAATGTGCGTGCGGCGCTGGCGCTTGTGGCGACCGGCGAAGCGCCCCTGGGCATTGTCTATGCCACCGACGCGGTGGCCGAGCCGGGCGTGAGCGTTGTCGGTACCTTTCCCGCCGGCAGCCATCCCGCCATCATCTACCCCGCCGCCCTGACCGCTGAAACCGGCAAGCCGGAAGCGGAGGCTTTCCTGATCTATCTCTCCGGTGCTAAGGCTCAGGCGGCCTTTGAAGGCCAGGGATTTCAAGTCTTGAAGAAGTAACCGGATGCTGGATGGATTGCCGGAAAGCCTGACTTCCGCCCTTACGCCGGACGAATGGCGCGCAGTGGCCCTGTCGCTCAAAGTTTCGTTCTGGGCGACGCTGGTCAGCCTGCCGTTCGGCGTGGCGGTGGCCTATGTGCTGGCGCGCCACGAGTTCTGGGGCAAGCAGGCGCTGAACGGCCTGGTGCATCTGCCGTTGATCCTGCCTCCGGTGGTGACCGGCTACATCCTGCTGCTGAGCTTCGGGCGCAAGGGTTTCGTGGGCGCACTGCTCGATCAGTATCTGGGGATCGTGCTGGCGTTCCGCTGGACCGGAGCGGCGCTGGCGGCGGCGGTGATGGCGTTTCCGCTGATGGTGCGGGCGATCCGGCTTGCCATCGAGGCGGTCGATCCGAAGCTGGAGCAGGCCGCATCGACGCTCGGCGCATCGCGGGCCTGGGTGTTTGCTACCGTCACCCTGCCGCTGATCCTGCCCGGCGTGATTGCCGGGGCGATCCTGGCGTTTGCCAAGGCGATGGGCGAGTTTGGCGCGACCATCACCTTCGTCTCCAATATCCCGGGCCAGACGCAGACGCTGCCGTCGGCGATTTACAGTTTCCTGCAGGTTCCGGGCGGCGATGCCCAGGCGGCGCGGCTGGTGCTGATCGCGGTCGCCATTGCGCTGCTGGCGCTGATATTGTCTGAGTGGGTCGGGCGGGCCGTCGCGCGCAGGATTGCCGGATCATGAGCCTCTCGGTCCGTTTCGCCCATCGCTTCGGCGATTTTTCTCTCGACGTGGCCTTCGAGGCGCCGGCGGGCGTCACAGCCCTGTTCGGCCGTTCGGGGTCGGGCAAGACCTCGGTGATCAACGCCGTGGCAGGGCTGATCAGGCCGGATGCGGGCCGCATTCAGCTTGGCGAGACCGTGCTGTTTGACGCAGAGCGCCGGATCTCGGTACCGGTGCATCAGCGCCGGCTGGGCTACGTGTTTCAGGAAGGGCGGCTGTTCCCGCACTTGAGTGTGCGGCAGAACCTCACTTACGGCCGCTGGTTCGCGCCGCGCGGCCCCGGAGAGAGCTTCGATCACGTGGTCGGCATGCTCGGCATCGACGGACTGCTTGAGCGCAAGCCCGGCGGATTGTCCGGCGGCGAGAAGCAGCGTGTGGCGATCGGCCGGGCGCTCCTGGCAAATCCTCGGCTGCTGCTGATGGACGAACCGCTCGCAGCCCTTGATGAAGAGCGCAAGGCGGAAATCCTGCCCTATCTCGAGCGACTCAGGGGCGAGACGGACATTCCAATTCTCTACGTCAGCCATTCGATGGCTGAAGTGGCGCGGCTGGCGACGACACTGGTGCTGATGGACAAGGGACG
>JAHJUC010000357.1 GCA_018829385.1 Alphaproteobacteria bacterium | reverse complement strand
GCTTCTGCTGCGCCAGCGCGCGTGTCGGATTTGCGCCCAACCCGGCGGCGCCAAGCACAAAGCCGGCATTCAGGGCATATTGCAGAAAATCTCGCCTGGTATGCATCCCATTCTCCATTCGGGCGAAAAACGGACAAGCGACCTCGCTCCAGCAAGCGCCAGAATCCGTATTTTCATTTATTTACAATCCGTTAACGCAAAACTCTTCAAGTCGTATCGATCTGAAGAACGGTGATCGCGTAATGCTCCAGCAAAACCGCTGGCTATGCGGGTCCTGCAGGACGCGCTGCTGTCCGAGGCCGGAGGCGTCGAGACGCCTCCGGCAAACTCAAAGCCTACTGGCGGACCGACGGGGTTTCGACCGAAAGGCCGGTACCGCGCCATGTCACATAGGTTTCAAGCGCCATCAACTCGTCCGAGAACGCCTTGGGCTGTTCGGCGCGCGTATCGCGGATACAGCCGCGGAAACGCTGATGCAGCGATGTCAGACCACTCTTCAGACGGTAGGTCGGGAAGCCATTGACCTGTCCCTGGCTGAGATGGTCAGCCCGGATGAACTTGCCCATGGCGGTTTCGTGGCAGCTGGCGCAGGCAAGGTTCAACTGTCCCGTACGGGTGTAGTAGACTTCCTTGCCCTTTTCCCACCAGGCCTGCATGTCGCCCTGCGTCAGGTCGATTTCCACCGGCATGCCGAGCGACTGGTGCTTGATGTAAGCTGTCAGTTGCTGCTGGCCACCCTTGTTGAAGGCGAGCGCTTCCGCGCCCATCTGTTCCGTGCGGCACTTGTTGATCTGCAGTTCGACATTGATCGGCTTTTTCGAATCAGCGTCCCATTTCGGGAAGCTGGCTCCGATGCCCTTCATGCTTTCCGCGGCATCGCCATGGCAACTCGCGCAGGATTTGCCTGCGGTGCCCTCGACCTTGTTCCACAGCACTTCGCCATCTTCGACAGCGATCATGCCAGGGTTTTCGATCGAATCCCGTTCCGCGTCGCGGGTTTCGGCCTCGCGGAACAACCAGCCCGAATACACCTCGTCGAACGGGTGTCCCTCAGGCGCCTTGGCGCGGGTTACAATCGGCGTACCGTCGATTTCGAGCGTGTCATCGACCGGATCGGCCATAACCGGACCTGACCCAGCGAATGCGGCCGCCAGAACGACACCGGCAATCAAAAGTCTTTTCATAACGTTCTCCGTCCTCCCGGGAACTCCCGGCGCGGGACCCTCCCCCGCCCGGGATCCCTCCCAAAGTTACTTGACTTCGATCGGCGCCTCGGCCTCGTAGACCGACCCGTCGTCATCGAGCCAGGTGAACTTGAATGTCCCGCTGGCCGGCACTTTTGCGTTGAACTCGAAATAGGGATTGGCGGAAATCGCCGGATCCAGATCGCACTCGAACACCATCTGCCCCTCAAAGGTACAGGTGAACTTGTTGATGATCTGACGCGGAATGGGGTTGCCATCCTTGTCCTTGCGCTGACCCGATTCCATCTCGTGGCTGATCAGGGTCTTGATGGTGATCACCTCACCGGCCGAAGCCGACTTGGGCACCTTGATGCGTGGTTTTGATGCCATTTTCGTAAATCCTGTCCTGCCTCAGCCGCCGCAGCCGCCGATGGTTACCTTGACCTGCTTCTTGTCCATGAACACCGAACCGTCTTTCATCTTCGCAACCGCGATGACGTTCTGGGTCTTGGCAAGACGGATACGGGTCGTTGCGAGTGCTTCACCGCTCATTTCGGTGAAATGGAACGTGGCAACTGCCGGGTTCGGGTTTCCATCTGCAAAGATGATGACCGATTCCACCAGGTCGTCGCCTTCCATGGCGCTTTCGACGGTGACCGAAACCGGCACGGTGTTGCCGTTCTCGGCAATTTCCGGCGTGTTCAGCGAGACCTTGCCTTCGCCCGGCGTTGCGCCGCCGGTGAATTCCATGATCATCTTCTCGGCGTCTTCCGCCGAGGCCAGAGCCGGGGACATCCGGGCACCGGCGACCGCGAATGCAGCCGCACCCGCCGTCAGTCCTAAGACATTTCGTCTTGTTAGTTTCATTGGCTTCGAGCTCCCTTGCTCCAGTTTAGTCCTTGAGTGTACCGAGATAGGCGACAACGTCCTCGACCTGCTGCGCGGTCAGAATCGTCTTGCCGACGAAGTCCTCGGCCACGTGCTGCCCGACATTGAGGGAGTAGAATCCCGGCATGACGGTTTCGTCGGTGAACACATGCTTCGAATTGACCACGATAGCCCTCAGCATTGGCTCCTCCCAACGCGAGGCGACTCCATCCAGTGACGGACCCACATCGCCATGGAAGAGTTCCTTGGACATGTCGGTGTTGGCGTGGCACGCCAGGCAATTGCCCAGTTTGCGGCTCTTGAAGGTTTCCGCGCCGGCGGCGGGATCGCCCGCCACGCCGGTCAGAGACACGGCAACACCGTCATCGGTGAACTCCACCGCTTCGGGCGAAACCTCGCTCGCAATGGCTGCAGTCGACAGCGCAACCGCCGCTATCGCCCCCAGTGTGAATTTCATTCGCCTTGTCATTTTGGCGTTCCCTCCTCCGATTGACCGGACATACGGTCCGGATCTGCTCCGATTCCAAGATACCCATACTTTGCCGGACAATCAATGCAAAAATATGATTTCTTGAATGTATGACTTGTCGCACCTATTCCGCGTCAAGCCTACCCTGTGCCCGCATCTCGTTGATGATCCGGGCGTGATACTTCTGAAAATGCTCGTCACTCTCGTAGCCTTTCTCGGCTACCCATTTGAACATGTTGAGGAATGTCCACTTCCCGAACGCGCCGGGCATGGTTGCAACAGCCGCCTCGGCAACAGTCTTTCCTTCCGGCGATTCCTCCGGCAGAAACACCATGGTCGGAGTGAAAACATAGCCCCATTTGCGCGCCGCGGTCTTCTCGGTCAGCACTTCGCCATCGAGATCGGTGACTTCCTCGTCGCCGAACATGTTGTACTGGACGACCTTGTAATTGGCCTTGATGAAGTCCGACACTTCCGGGTCCGACAGGATCTTCTCGTGCATCTGGGCGCAATAGATGCAGCCGCGCTGCTCGAAAATCATCACCAGGCGCTTGCCCTCTTCCTTTGCCGTTGCGATGTCCTCGGCAACATCGCGGAAGGTCAGGGAAAACCAGTCCTCCTTGTGCAGGCCGTCTTCGCCGATCTCGGAGGACCAGGCCTGGACTGAGAGGGCGGCAAGCGCGAAAAACGCAATGATCACACGTCTTATCATGATATTCCTCCTAACCGATCGTAGCGAATGCGGGAAACATCTCAAGCAGCCATTGCGCGATCCGTGACATCTGCCCGGTCATGAACAGGACACCGGTGACGACCAGGAGTAGGCCCATGGCTTTTTCGATGACAGCCATATGTTTCTTGATTCGGGTCGAAAACCGGATGAAACGGCTCGCGAAGAACCCGGCGACAACAAACGGAATGCCGATTCCGAGCGCATAAAGGCCCAGCAGCACCGCGCCCTGCCCGGCGCTTTCCTTTGCGGCCGCCATGAACAGGATCGCTGCCAGGATCGGCCCCACGCACGGCGTCCAGCCGAAGGCAAAGGCCAGTCCCATGACATAGGCGCCGACCATCCCGGCAGGCTTGCGCTCGACCTGGACCCGCGCCTCGCGGTAAAGCAGCGCAAACCGGAACACGCCGAGAAAATGCAGCCCCATCAGCAGGATCAACACTCCGGCGACGATCGCCAGCACATCGAAATAGCGCGCAACCGACTGGCCGATCAGGCTTGCGGTCGCCCCCAGCGACACGAAAACGGTGCTGAAGCCCAGCACGAAGGCAATCGAGGCGAGCGCGATG
>JAHJUC010000356.1 GCA_018829385.1 Alphaproteobacteria bacterium | reverse complement strand
GGAGCAACGCCCGGCAGGACTACGACCACGCAGCCATGCTCGCCGCCTCAACCTTCGACAGCGCCGACTACGCCGAAGGCCGCCGCGCCTTCATGGAAAAGCGCAAACCGGTCTTCAAGGGCTGCTGACGCTTCAGCTTCGCCCCTCGAGCCTGTCGAGGAAACCGGAAATCGCATCGTTGAAGGCATCATTGCGGTCACCCGCCACCATGTGCCCTGCCCCCGACACGTCGACGAAATCGGCATGCGGCACCATTTCGCGGAACGCCGTGACCGCTTCCTCGGTGACCAGTTCGGATTGCTGCCCACGGACCAGGAGCACCGGAATCGTCAGCGCTTGGGCGGCCGCGACGAGGCGCTGCTGGCCGGTTTCCCAGCCATGGTTGATGTTGCGCGGTCCGTCGATAAAGGCCGGATCCCAGTGCCAGCGATAGCGGCCGTCATCGCCCTGACGCAGGTTCTTTGCCAAACCGTCGAGCGAACGCCGCGGCGCCCGGTGCGGCAGATAGGCGGCAATGGCCGCAGCGGCGTCCTCAAGCGTTTCGAAGCCTTCGCGCATCCGCTCGGCCATGAAGCCCTGGATGCGGCTGACACCATCGGCATCCATATGCGGCGTGATGTCGACAAGCACCAGGCCCGCAAGCAGGTTCGGGCCACCCAGGTGCTCGGCCATCAGGCCTGAAATGCCGCCGAGCGACGCACCGACCAGCACCACCGGCTTTCCGGTGAGTGCGGCAATCTGCCGGCTGACCGCGACGGCGTCCGCGGCGTAGTCGTCAAAGGCATAGCCCTTGTCCTCGACCCATGCGCTATCGCCATGGCCGCGCTGGTCAAGCGTGAACGCCATGTGACCCGCATCCGCGATGCGTCGCGCAGCCCCTCCCCATGCATGCCGGGTCTGTCCGCCGCCATGCAGCAGCAGCACCGGATTTCCGTGAACCTCGCCACGGGGTTCATGCACATCGGCTACAAGCCGGTTGCCGGAGGCGCCTTTGAAATCCATCTGTTTTTTCATGTCCTTCATCAAATCGATCCTGCTTCAACGTCCTTAAAAAACTCAAGCGCCGCGGCCTTGAAAACCTTGTCGCCGACCGCCAGCATGTGATCGCGGTTGGGAATGTCGACGGCGCGCCCGCGCAGCATCAGGTGCGCCAGTCCCTCGGCCGAACCGGCGATGTCGTCGCGGGTTCCGACCCCGACCAGAACCGGCATGGTCAAGCGCGCGAGGTCCTCGCGGCTGACCAGTGTCCGCGACGTGCTGATGCAGGCCGCCAGCGCCAGCCGGTCGCTCCTGGTCTGTTCGGCGAAGGCGCGGAACATGCGTCCGCGCTCGTCGCTCACATCTTCGAGCGAATCAGCCCGCAGGGCCGCCGCGATCGGATCCCAGTCGCCAACACCGTCAACCATGCCGAGGCCGAGGCCGCCGAACACCAGCGAACGGACCAGGTCCGGTCGCGCCATCGCAAGAAACGCCGAGATTCGGGCACCCATCGAATACCCCATGACATGCGCCGAACGTATATTGAGCGAATCGAGCAGTCCCGCCGCATCCGCCGCCATCATCTCCGGGTGATAGGCGTCCGGATCATGCGGCTTGTCGGACTGGCCGTGTCCGCGATTGTCGAGAGCGATCACCCGGAAGCCGGCCTCATCCAGCGTCTTGAACCAGCCGGGAAACACCCAGTTCACATGGGCGGTGGATGCAAACCCGTGGATCAGCAGAATCGGGAAACCGTCCGGATTCCCCGCCTCGTACCACGCGATCTCGACGTCTCCGGACGTGAAACGTCCGGCCTGCAACCGATCCAGATTCATCTGAAACCCCTTTCCACCACTACCTAGCCCAATCCCGCCGCCATGAAAATGTTCCGGTCCGGAGATTCCGGCGCCGCCCGTCACAAGTATCGGGGCAAGCTTCAAATAGCGGCTACACTTTTGCGGGGCCAGCGTATAAGGTCCGCCCGAAATCGAATACGCCACGACGGAGAGATGCATGGCTGACCACAAAATCCCGCATTTCCAGAATGATGCAGGGCACGCCGCAATCGAAATCGGCGTCAAGGAATTCATGTGCGTGGGCGCCAATCCTCCCTTCGACCATCCGCATGAGTTTCTCGACATGGGCGCGGACAGTGAAAAGGTCTGCCCCTACTGCTCGACGCTCTACAAGTACAATCCGGCACTGCATGGGGATGAAACCGTCCCTGCCGGGTGCTCCTGGGCTTACCAGGCAGCCTGAGGGCCATTCCTGCTGCAGCTCCAGGAGGGCTGAGTGACAGCCCGTACCATTCTCATCATCGGCGCCGGCATTGGCGGACTGACGACAGCTCTCGCCTTCGCCCGCAACGGTGACGACGTCGACATCGTCGAACAGGCGCCAAGCCTCGGCGAGGTCGGCGCCGGCCTGCAGGTTTCCCCGAACGCCAGCCGCATCCTGATTGCGCTCGGTCTTGGCGACGCATTGCGTCAGGCCATGATCACGCCGCATGAAATCGTCCTGGCGTCAGGCCGATCGCTTCGCAAGATCACCCACGTCCCTTGCGGCACCTTCGCCGCCGACAGGTGGGGCGCGCCCTACGGCGTCATGCATCGCGCCGATCTCCAGGCCATGCTGCTCGACGCCGTCATCGCTCATCCGCGTTGCCGTCTGCATCTGAATCAGCGCACCACGTCGGCCGAAATCGCCGGGCTGCCGGACCGGTTGGGACTGCCCAGCCCTGACCTTGTCGTCGGCGCCGATGGTGTCTGGTCGGAAGCCCGCAGGCTGGTTCCCGGCGCTTCCGCCCCACGGTTCTCCGGCCAGGTCGCCTGGCGCTTCAAGGTGAAGACGGAAGAGACGCGCCGGGCTCTCAACCCGACCAACGTGACCGCGTTCCTGGGGCCGAGAACCCACCTGGTCGCCTATCCGCTCGAACAGGGCAAGACGATCAACATCGTGGCGATCACCCGCGGATCGGACCCCGGAAAGACCTGGGCCGAACGGGAACATCCCGGAGCGCGCACGGACCTGCTCACCGCCTTTTCAGGCTGGCACCCGGATCTGGTGTCCATTCTCCGGCAGGCGCCGGAAATGACCTGGTGGCCATTGTTCGAAGTTCCCGACGGCCGCTGGCATACTGCCGGCGGACCGGTGCTGGTCGGCGATGCCGCCCATGCCATGACGCCGTTTGCCGCCCAGGGCGCGGCAATGGCGATCGAGGATGGCTTTGAGCTTGCCCAGGCTTGTGCCCGGGCGCCCGGAGACCTCGCCTCGACGCTGGAAGCCTACGTGACCAGCCGCCGCGCCCGAATTGGCCGCGCCCGTTCGCGCGGCGCCTTCAACCAGTTCGCCTATCACGCACGCGGTCCGATCCGCCTCGGGCGCGATCTGGTACTGGCGTTGAAGAGCCCTGAAAGCCTGGCCGCCGAACTCGACTGGCTGTACGGTTACCGCGCGACAGGGCTGTAACCCGATCTTCCGGCGGGATTGTGCAGCTTGAGGCTGGCCGTGAGCAAAGCCGGCAAAGGCGTCCACCAACCGGTTTTCAACCCGGCCTGCCTGAGCATCCGGGCGGTCCAGACATTGCAGCCGGCAAGCGCGTTGAACGACCCTTCAGCCTCGTAGAAGAGATCATACGCGCCATATTGCGCCCCGGGAACGACTTGCCGGAGGCCGTCATCGCTTACAGTGAAGCTGGCGAGAACCGACCGCACGAGACGATCAAACGAAGCTTCATCGAGCGAGATCGCCATCACCGCAGGATGATCCGGGTCTATCGCACCGGCGAGCCCCATATGCATGACGGAGCGGTCTATGGTCAGCGCGTTGAAAACCGGCCCTGGCCTGAGATCCGACCATGTCGGCGTCTCGATGTAGAAGCTGCGCCCACCCCAGCCGGCAAGTATGTACTCGACACCGGGCTGCGCGGGATCCAGGCCATCGGCGGACATGAATCCGAAGCGCGCCGTCACATCAGGGCTCGCCGGCAGCGCCAGATCCGTGTGGATCGCCGACGACAGCACCAGAACGGTACGCATAGGCATCAATGGCCGGGAACCGGCCGCGGCCTCGAGCGGGCCTGACATGAAAATGGGCCTCGGAGGCAATGTTCCAAGGCCCAGCACAACGATTATGCAAAGGAAGGCGCCAAGCAGTATGCGCCAGCTTCGGGACCAAATCCTGCCAGCCCCCAAAGCCAAGAATTCGATCCCTAGTGCAGGATCTGGCTCAGGAACAGCTTGGTCCGCTCATGCTGCGGGTTGTCGAAGAACTCGCCCGGCTCGTTCTGCTCGACGATCTGGCCCTGGTCCATGAAGATCACCCGGTTGGCGACCTGGCGCGCAAAGCCCATTTCGTGGGTCACGCACAGCATGGTCATGCCTTCCTCGGCCAGGCCCACCATGGTGTCGAGCACTTCCTTGATCATTTCCGGATCGAGCGCCGATGTCGGCTCGTCAAACAGCATGATGCGCGGGTTCATGCACAGCGAGCGGGCGATCGCCACACGCTGCTGCTGACCGCCGGACAGCTGGCCGGGATACTTGTTGGCCTGCTCGGGAATCTTCACCCGCTCCAGGTAGTGCATGGCGATTTCCTCGGCCTTCTTCTTCGGCATCTTGCGCACCCAGATCGGCGCCAGCGTGCAGTTCTCGAGTATCGTCAGGTGCGGAAACAGGTTGAAGTGCTGGAACACCATGCCGACTTCGCGGCGAACCTCGTCGATCTTCTTGAGATCGTTGGTCAGCTCGATGCCGTCGACGATGATCTTGCCCTTCTGGTGTTCTTCCAGCCGGTTTATACAGCGGATCATGGTCGATTTGCCCGAGCCTGAAGGTCCGGCGATGACGATCCGCTCGCCGCGCATGACTTTCAGGTTGATGTCGCGGAGAACGTGGAACTCGCCATACCACTTGTTCATGCCGATGAGCTCGATGGCCACATCGGTTTCCGAAACCGTCATTTTCGAAGGACCTGCGCCTTCTTTTGCCGCTGCGTTGCTGTCAGCCATGGTTGAGTTCCCTTTTATCGTTTGTGGCCAGTATCGAGACGCCGTTCCATGTAGGCGGAATAGCGCGACATGCCGAAGCAGAAGATGAAGAAGACGAACGCGGCGAAGACGAAGCCGGTCGCCGGCGTTGCGGGTGAAATCCAGTTCTGGTCGTTCATGTTCTGCTGCACGATCCCAAGCAGATCGAACAGACCGATGATCAGCACCAGGCTGGTATCCTTGAACAGGCCGATGAAGGTGTTGACGATGCCCGGGATGACCAGCTTCAGCGCCTGCGGCATGATCACCAGCCGTGTGCCCTGCCAGAAAGTCAGCGCCATGGCGTTGGCCGCCTCATACTGGCCCTTGGGAATGGCCTGCAAGCCGCCGCGGATCACTTCGGCCATGTAGGCCGACGAGAACAGCGCCACACCGATCAGCGCCCTGAGCAGCTTGTCGAAGGAGACGCCGTCGGGAAGGAAGAGCGGCAGCATCACCGACGACATGAACAGCACGGTGATCAGCGGAACCCCGCGCCAGAACTCGATAAAGATGACGCAGAACATCTTGACGATCGGCATCTCGGACCGGCGCCCCAGCGCCAGCAGGATACCGAGTGGAAACGACACCACGATGCCGACGATGGCGACAACCAGCGTCACCAGCAGACCGCCCCAAAGCGCGGTTTCGACAGATTCCAGACCGAACTGACCGGTCAGCAGGATGAACGCAAGGACCGGAAAGACCACCAGCAGGTAAAGCGCATTCTCGCGCTTGTAGGGCACCGAAGGAATGGCGATCGGCACCAGGCCGGCAATCAGCAGCAACCCCGAGAGGTTGACCCGCCAGCGCTCGTCGATCGGGTAGCGCCCGTAGATGAACTGTCCGAACTTGGCCTCGACGAATGCCCAGCAGGCGCCTGTGCCCGGCGCAATGCAGGCCTCCCGGCTTTCACCGGTCCAGACGGCGCTGATAAAGGCCCAGTCGATGATCGGCGGTACGATCCAGAGCAGAAACAGGAATGTCAGAATGGTCAGGATCGTGTCACGCGGCGTTGCGAACAGATTTTCCTTGAGCCACCCCACGACACCGCCGGTTAAGACCGGAGGCGCCGTCGCCGGGCTTTCCTCGGTGCGGACGTAGGCAATTGAAGTCGGATGAGTAGCCATGGCTCAGCGCTCCACCAATGCGACACTGGAGTTAAACCAGTTCATGAATGCCGATGTCAGCAGGGAAAGGGTGAGGTAGACCAGCATGGTGATGGAAATCACCTCGACGGCCTGACCCGTCTGGTTCAGCACGGTGCCGCCGAAGATGGAGACCAGATCCGGATACCCGATCGCGACCGCCAGGGACGAATTCTTGGTCAGGTTGAGAAACTGGCTGGTGAGCGGCGGAATGATCACCCGCATCGCCTGTGGCACCACCACAAGACGGCTGGTGAGGTTCGGCCTGAGCCCCAGCGCGAAAGCCGCTTCCGACTGCCCGTGCGAAACCGCAAGGATACCGGCGCGGACAATCTCGGCGATGAACGAGGCCGTATAGAGCGACAATCCGAGCAGCAAGGCCATGAACTCCGGCTGGATTACCCAGCCGCCGACCATGTTGAACCCCTGCAGGCTTGCATATTCAAGCGACAGCGGCATGCCGGTAACCAGGTAGGCAATCAGCGGCAGGAAGATGAAGAGACCCAGCCCGGTCAGGAACACCGGAAACTGCTGTCCGGTGGCCATCTGCCGCTTCTTTGCCCAGCGGCCGATGAGGATCCAGGCCACGATTGCCAGAATCAGCGCATAGGCGATGAATTGGGCGCCGCCCTCCGGCACGATGCGTGGCATGTAAAGCCCGCGATTGTTGAGGTTGAAGACCACCTCGACGCCCGGCTCCAGGCCGCCGGCTCTCGGCGATGGCAGGATCGCAAGCACCGCCTTGTACCAGAACAGCAGCTGCAGCAGCAGGGGAATGTTGCGGAGCGTTTCGACGTAGACCGTCGCGAATTTCTGCACCAGGTAGTTCTTCGACAGCCTCGCGAGCCCGACGATGAAACCGATCAGCGTGGCAAAGAAGATGCCGATAACCGCCACGACCATCGTGTTCAGCAGGCCGACGAAAAACGCCCTCAGATAGGTGCTGTCATTGGTGTAGGGAATGAAGGACTGGCCGATGTCGAAGCCGGCACGTTCACCAAAGAACCCAAAGCCGGAGGCAATCCCTGCCCGCGCCAGATTGTCGATGGCGTTGGTGACGCCCGAGTAAACCAAGTAGATGACGGCGATGATCAGCAATACCTGGAAAACCAGGCCGCGAACCTTCGGGTCATTCATCAACGATACGCGTTCGGAATCGCCGGCGTCAGCTGTGACGCCTTCCTGATGAGCCATATCTGTCCCCAACTCTGTTGTCCGGACCTTCTGGCCGGATCATTAGATAACCTGTCGTCGTTGCGTCAGGCTTTTCGGTGCGCCTCAAGCGACCGGAGAAAGAGCGGGCCCCAATGGAGCCCGCTCAATCAGTATCAGAGTTTAGCGAAGCGGCGGTGCGTACTGCAGGCCACCCTTCGACCACAGCGCGTTCACGCCACGGCCAATTGCCAGCGGGGTCGATGCGCCAACATTGCGTTCAAACACTTCGCCGTAGTTGCCGACCTGCTTGATCACATTGTAGGCCCAGTCATTGCCGAGACCGATGGCCTCGCCGAACGTGCCTTCCTTGCCGAGCAGACGCATGACGTTCGGGTCGGTAGAGTTGAGCATTTCATCGGCATTGGCCGAGGTCACGCCCATTTCTTCGGCGTTAAGCATCGCGAAGTGAACCCACTTGACGATCGAGAACCACTGGTCGTCGCCCTGACGGACGGCAGGTCCAAGCGGCTCCTTGGAAATCACTTCAGGCAGAACCATGTGCTCGTCCGGAGCCGACAGGCCGAGACGGATCGAATACAGGCCCGACTGGTCGGTGGTGTAGACGTCGCAACGGTTGGCGTCGTAGGCCGCGTTCACTTCCTCGAGCTTTTCGAACACGACCGGATTGTAGGTCATGCCGTTGGCCTTGAAGTAGTCGGTAAGGTTCAGCTCGGTGGTGGTGCCGGTCTGCACGCAGACAGAGGCGCCCGACAGCTGCAGCGCGGAATTCACGCCGAGCGACTTGCGCACCATGAAGCCCTGGCCATCGTAGTAGTTGACCCCGGCAAAGTTGAGACCCAGCTGGGTGTCACGGCTCATGGTCCAGGTGGTGTTGCGCGAAAGCACATCGATTTCGCCCGACTGAAGCGCGGTGAAACGCTCCTTGGCCGAAAGCGGGCTGAATTTCACAGCCTTTGCATCGCCAAACACTGCCGCGGCAATGCCACGGCAAAGGTCTACATCGAGACCGGACCAGTCACCTGCGTCGTTCGGAGCGGAGAAGCCGGCGAGGCCGGTGGAAACGCCGCACTGGACGAATCCCTTTGCCTTGACGTCATCAAGCGTTGCAGCGGAAGCAGCAGTGGCTCCCAGTCCAGCAACGGCCGTGATGCCAACGACAGCCGACAAAATCTTTTTGTTCATTTGATACAACCTTTTTTTCTGTTGCCCTGTTTTGGGTGCGGCAAAAGCGACAGGAGCCATTTTTATGCCCTCTGCCCGTATCTCCTTGCGCCCCTTTATACCATGCCGAAATCAGCCATGGGTCAAGTCTCACTTTCTCTAAAATTGTCAAATCAGCCGTTTCGCATCACAAAACTGACTTGATCCTCCGGGCACTATTCCGCTCAAGCGTACTCTTCGAACATAGATCCAGGACAATTTTATACCTGAGACGCCGGTGATGCCGGGGCGCTTGTGGTCGCATCCAACTCGCGTTAGACCTTCGATCCGATCGACAATCGCCATGATTTAATTTCACAAAGCGGGTCCGGCATGAGCAAGAAAACCGTCACTTCGAAGGCAGGAATCAACACGCGACTGGCGCATTCCGGCCATGATCCGCGCAGCTTCCACGGCTTCGTCAATCCACCTGTCGTGCACGCCTCGACCGTACTGTTCCCCGATTCGGCCACCATGGTGTCGCGCGATCAGAAATACACCTATGGCACCTATGGCACACCCACGACCGATGCCCTGAACGCCGCCATGAACGAGCTGGAAGGCTCGGAAGGCACCATTGCGCTTCCCTCCGGTCTTGCTGCCGTGACGGTCCCGTTCATGGCCGCGCTCAGCGCCGGCGATCATGTCCTGGTGGTGGATTCGGTCTATGCGCCCACGCGCAATTTCTGCGCCGGCATGCTGGCAAGGTTTGGCATCGAAACCAGCTATTACGATCCATCCATCGGCGCCGGTATCGAAAGCCTGATGCGCCCCAACACCAGGCTTGTCCACACCGAAGCGCCGGGCTCCAACACCTTCGAGATGCAGGACATTCCGGCCATAGCCGAAGTCGCCCACGCGCACGGCGCGCTGGTTTCGATGGACAACACCTGGGCGACGCCGCTGTTCTTCAAGCCGCTGGACCACGGTGTCGACATCTCGATCCACGCCGCGACCAAGTACCCTGCAGGCCATTCCGACATTCTGATCGGCACGGTATCGGCCAACAAGCAGGCCTGGCCCGCGCTCTGGAAAACCTTCACCATGCTCGGCGTGTGTGCGGCCCCGGACGACAGCTACATGACGCTGCGCGGACTGCGCACCATGGGGGTCAGGCTGGCGCGCCATCAGGAAAGCGCGCTGGCCATCGCCCGGGCACTCGAAGACATGCCCGGCGTCGCACGGGTTCTGCATCCGGCTCTGGAAAGCTTTCCGGGGCACGCCTTGTGGAAGCGCGATTTCTGCGGCTCCTCCGGCATCTTCTCGATCGTTCTGGATGTGGCCGACGCCAGCCGCCATCAGGCCAAGGCGCATGCTTTCCTCGACGCCCTGGAAATCTTCGGCCTGGGCTATTCCTGGGGGGGTTACGAAAGCCTCGCCGTCCACGCCAATCTTTCCGACAGGACCATTGCCCTGCCGCCTAAGGAAGGACCGGTCATCCGGCTTCAGATCGGGTTGGAAGACGTGGAAGACCTGATGGGCGACATCCAGCGCGGGCTCGAGGCTGCTGGATCGGCCTGATTGCCCTGCAGTCCAGGACTATTCCTGCCCTTGCTATGCAGGAAGGGAGACAATGAAGCGCGCCCCTTTCTCGAAGGACGTGTCGAGTTGGATATCGCCGTCATGGCTCTGCGCGATACGCCGGCACAGCGCGAGGCCGATGCCGGTGCCCGAATAGAGCTTCTCGTCCAGGTGCAGACGTTGAAACACACCGAAGATCCGCTCTGATTGGGCCGGATCGACGCCGATTCCATTGTCTTCGACGGCGATTCTAACGCCGCCCTCGACTGTCATGGCATCCACGCGGATCGCCACGGAGTGCCCTTCCTTGCGGTACTTGATCGAATTGGCAAACAGGTTCTGGAACAGCTGTGTCAGCAGGTGAAAATCCGCGCGCACGGCAATGTCGGCGTCGGAAACCAGCTGGGCGTCGGCTTCCTCGGCATTGACCGCCAGATTGTCCCACGCCGCGGTCACCACATCGCAAAGCCGGACTGTTTCCGGATTGATCCGCTGATAGGCCAACTGGGAATAGGCGAGCAGGCTCGAGATCATGCGCTCCATGGAATCGCTGCGTTCCGAGATGTACCCGGAGAACGTTGCCAGTTCGTCGGTCTTGCCGGCCTGCACATCCTCCGCGATCATGTCGGCAAACAGCCGTATCTGCCTCAGCGGCGCCTTGAGGTCGTGGGAGACGATTCCGCTGAACTGCTCGAGCGCGTCATTGCGCAGTTCGAGCGCGCGGGATTGGCTCGCGATCCTTGTCTGCGCTTCGCGGATCTCCGAGATGTCGCGCCCCACGGAGACCAGTTCCACGGGCACGCCATCCTCGAACACCATCAGGTTTGACCACTGGTACCAGAATTGCTCGCCTGACGAGTTCACCATCAACTGTTCGGTTGACTTCAACGGCTTCTGTGGCGACAGGCTGGAGAGATACGCGATCAATTCCGGCCGGTGCTCCTCAGGGACAAAGTCGATGAACCTCCGCCCGATCATCTGGTCCGACGGGAGGCCGACAAATCGGGCATAGTTGTCGTTGACGTAGGTCAGCGTCGAATCCGGCGTTGCTCGTGAAATGAAATCCGGAAGGTTGCGTACAAGCGTCTGGAACTCGTGCTCCTTGCGCGCGAGCGCGCGCTCGATCTCGCGGCGCTCGGTGATGTCTTCGGCAAAAGCGAGGATCACCGGATCGGGCACATTGTCCATCAGTTCCAGCCGCACCCTGCAATCATAGGTGCTGCCATCCTTGCGCCGGTGGCAGGTCTCGGTGACGATCACCTTGCTCTCGCCCGAAACGATCGGAGCAATCCGTTCGGCAATTTCCATCGGACTGTGGCCAACATTGAGATCGAGCGGATTGAGCACCCGCAGCTCTTCCATGTTGTATTGAAGGTTGTCCCGCGCGGACTTGTTGGCACTGATGATCCGGCCGTCCTTGACGGAGATCAGATAGACTTCCTGTTCCACGCCCTCGATGATCAGACCGAGCTGTTCGGCCTCGGACCGTATCTTGCTCAGCGCCGTGACATCGGTTCTCACACCGACCCGGAAGTTCTCGTCGGTGATACGCTCCTCCACCAGCATCGTCCTGTCCGGATTGACGTGCTGGATGAACGGCTCGCCAGGATTGTTGTGCCTCTCGAGCCTTTGCCGAAGCCATTCCTCCCGCGCTTCGGCGGTGTCTCCCGCATCCGGATATTGCCCATGCTCCAGGCCGTAGCGAATAACAGATTCGAAAGTGTTGCCGATCTTGATGGCCGGTGCCGACAGGGAGTAGATCTCCCGATAGGCGTCATTGCACAACATCAGACGGTCCTGATCGTCATAGACAACAAAACCCTCCGAGATCGTATCAAGTGCGGTGTTGAGAATCGTTTCAGCCCGCAAGCGTTGCTCCTGCACCCTGTAGATCTCGCTGAGATCCCGAACCAGTGCAACTGATCCCAAGGCTTCGCCGTCAGCAAGCTTGATCGGGCTGACGGTCAATTCGCTTGGAAAAACACTGCCATCCTTGCGCCGGAGATCAAGACGCCGGTGAATCGAATTGGCTTCCCGGCTCAGCGGATACAGCGCATTGCCGATTGCCTCGGCATCTCTGCTGGAGGCGTAAAGGCCCACGGCATTCATCCCGACAAGCTCGTCTGCCGTGTAGCCGAACTTTTCTGCCGTGGCGGGATTTGCAGCCAGGATGCAACGGTTTGCGTCGACGACCAGCACCGGGTCGGGCAGCGTGTCGTACAGGGCCTTGAGCATGTTTTCAGGTGACAGCGGCATGCGGCTAACATTCCAGGCGCAGCCGAAAAGGCTGGCTCACAGGTAGTCTTCGGAACAGGTTTCCGACAGTTGGTCTCGGGTATATTCGGTCACGACAAAGGCGATCACCGACGCGTCGATCTCATCCTTGCCGATCTTGAAATCGACACCGTAATCCCGAAAATCCTCGAAATACTTGCCGCTGATATCGGACGAGATGATTCCGATCGGACCGACGAAGCCTGCCTGCCGCAGCAGCGGCGCGGTCTCCCGGAAGTCGTTGTTGGGCACAAGCCGATTGTCGAGGAAGACCATGTCCACCCCGCCAGCCTTGACGATATCCACGGCGGACCCGATATCGGCGACGTAGTCCAGCTCGATCGATGTTTCGTCCGCCTTTTGCAGCTTCCGCTGCAGCAGGATGTGTTCGGCCGGATCGTCGTCAATCAGCAGAACCCTCAACTGCTTGTCATCCTGTTTTGTGCTCATGGATGGCCTCCCGCCCGCCTATGCTATCAGGCCGCTGCGGATGGCCGACGCCACCATCTGTGCCCGGTTGACGACGTGCAGCTTGCGCAAAACGGCCGCGATATACGAATTGACCGTGTGCTCGGACAAAGCCAGAATGATGGCAATCTCGGCGGATGTCTTGCCCTCCGACGTCCAGCGGACGATCTGTATTTCCCGGTCGCTCAAGCCGCTGATCGAATCCAGCGACAGGATCACTTCGAAATAGCGCTGAAAAATCAAGGCGGCATCGAGCGCGATCAACGCCAGCGCCTGATGATCTTCCTTGGCGTCGCCCCCGACCATGATCAGACCGTAGCGCTTGCCGGTTGCCGCGTGGAGCGGGACAATGACAGCTGCGGCGGCACCGCTCGATAAAAGCACCTTGGAAGGAGTCTGCCGGAAATCCATCAGGTAAGGTGCGGAAGCCTTCTGCAGGTACTGCGCGACCGGATCGGCAGCGCCGATCACCGGATCTTTCGGATCGTCGAACCAGGCCCCGGGAAAATTGTGCAGCGCGTGAACATGCTGGAAACTCAGCCCATGCTCTTCGCCCGCTATTTCGGTCAGACCGAAATGGGAGAATCCGTTGCTTCCGGCCAGGGACTTGAACAAGCGGAAAAAATCGACCCGGTTGACGGCGCGCTCCAGCTCGGGTCCCAGGTGTAAAGCGGTTTCCGTTACCAGCATGTCGTCACTTTCGAATCAGGAATATCTGTATATTACTAATGCCTCTAGAAGCATCGTATCACACAAGGACGGCTATAGGACATTTCAGCAAAACGAAAAATACGACATAAGCCGAGGCCTCTTTGACATCGGAAACATCGGCTGTTCAAATCAAGAAGCGCCGATCCAGCGGCACCTATGTGTCCGGAACTGACCCTTGTTTGATTGGCGACCCCTGCAGGATTCGAACCTGCGACCGTCGGCTTAGAAGGCCGGTGCTCTATCCAGCTGAGCTAAGGGGCCGGCTGCGCTTTGCCCTCGTCGACCGGGCAAACCACGAAAGTTTCTAATGGGTCCAGGGCTGGCGGCGATCGAAACGGAAATTGTCGGAATAGGCCACCCGGCGGCGCTTGCTTTCCTGGGGTTCCGAAACCCGGAACGCGATGCCGTTGCGCGTGGCATAGGCAATCGCCGCCTCACGCGTCTCGAACGTCATGCGGATCTGGCTCTTCATGTCGGCCGAGGATGTGTAGCCCATCATCGGGTCAATGCTGCGGGGCTTTTCCGGCTCGAACTCCAGAACCCAGTCGAGGCTCTTGGCCTTTCCGGATTGCATGGCTGTCTTTGCGGGACGATAGATTTTCGCAGTCATGTCCCAATCCCTCTTCATGGCG
>JAHJUC010000355.1 GCA_018829385.1 Alphaproteobacteria bacterium | reverse complement strand
TCCTACCGATGCTGCGCGCCAATATGCCGAATTGACCGGCGCCAGATGGCATCGGTCGCTTGCCGAGCTCCTGGCAGCGGACAGGCCCGACGGCATCGTTCTGGCCACGCCGAACCAGCTTCATGTCGAAAACGGCCTGGAATGTGTCGCGGCCGGCGTTCCGGCGCTGATCGAGAAGCCGCTGGCGACCGATCTGCAGGCCGGCCAAGAGCTTGTTGCCGCGGGAGAGGCGGCCGGTGTGCCGTTGCTGGTGGGACATCACCGCCGCCACAACCCGTTGATTGCCGCGGCCAGGAAGCTGATCGAGGACGGCCTGCTGGGAACGCTTGTGGCGGCGCATGGCATGTTCTGGCTGATGAAGCCGGACGACTATTTCGAGACCGACTGGCGCCGCCAGCCGGGCGGCGGGCCGATCTTCCTCAACCTCATTCATGACATCGATCTGCTGCGCCATCTCGTCGGCGAGATCGTTTCGGTTCAGGCGCTGGTTTCCAGCGCGGTGCGCGGGCACGCCGTGGAGGAAACCGCGGCGCTCGTCGTCCGCTTTGAAAACGGTGTTCTCGGCAGCTTCAGCCTGTCCGACACGATCGTTGCTCCGTGGAGCTGGGAACTGACCGCGTCGGAGAACCCTGCCTATCCGCCCACCGGCCAGTCCTGCTACTTCATTGGCGGCACTCACGGTTCGATGGAGCTGCCCAGTTTGAAAGTCTGGACCAATCCGGGCGCCAGAAGCTGGTGGGAGCCGATCTCGGCCACCCGTTATCCGGTCGGCCACCAGGATCCGCTGACCCGCCAGATCGCCCAGTTCGCGCGCGTCATCCGCGGCGAGGAGCAGCCGCTTGTCCCGGCGAGGGAAGGATTGAAGACGCTGCAGGTGATCGATGCCGTTCAGCGCTCGGCGCTGTCCGGCCAGACGGTGACAGTGCCGTGAAGCAGATGCCGGATACAGCGCAACGGACACGGTGCCAGAGCTACCGATGAGGACACCATGATATCAGGCACAACCATGCTGATCGCGCATCTGGGTGTTCCCACCGAGTCGTTCCGCGCGCCCCTGATCTACAATCCCTGGTTCGAATCCAAGGGCATAGACGCCCGGGTGGTGCCCATGGGCTGCGAAGCGGAGGATTACGCGGCCTTCCTGCCGCTGCTCTTCAGGCTTCGCAACATCCGCGGCGCGCTGGTGACCATGCCGCACAAGGTTGCGACGGTTGCGCTGCTGGACAAGGCAAATCCCGCGGTCCTGATGTCCGGCTCCTGCAATGCGGTCAAGAAAGACGCAGATGGCCGGCTTGTCGGCGACATGTTCGACGGCGAGGGCTTCGTCCGCGGAATGCGGCGCAAGGGCCGTGACGTTGCGGGCAGCCGGGCGCTGGTTGTCGGCTCCGGCGGCGTCGGCTCCGGCATCGCCGCATCGCTGGCCCAGGCCGGCGTTGCCGAGATCGGGCTTTTCGACACGCGCGAGCGGGTGGCCGATGAGCTTGCCGAGAGATTGCGGCGCCATTGTCCCGGCCTTGGCATCCGGACGGGGTCCAATGACCCCGCCGGATGGGACGTGGTCGTCAACGCCACGCCGCTCGGCATGAACGCCGGCGATCCGATGCCGGTCGACGTCGCCCGCATCGATCCGGCGGCCTTTGTCGGCGAGGTGGTGATGAAGCAGGCGGAGACACCGTTCCTTGCCGCTGCCCGCGCGCGCGGCTGCATGACCCAGATCGGCGCCGACATGCTGTTCGAGCAAATCCCGGCCTATCTCGAGTTCTTCGGCTTTCCCGCCGCGACCTCGGATGAACTGCGCGCCATTTCGAGGCTGACTTACTAGCCCTGAGGCTGGCGTTGCGACATGTCGCGCGGCGACGCCGTCTGTGCGGGACGCCTTTCCGCCTCGCGCGTTAGATGGACGACGAGCTTTGCCACCGGTCCCGACGATCACGGCCGTCGCCTGGTGAGCAGGCCAGTGTTTCCGCTCCACCGTTGATTTCCGCCTGCATGTCGATACAGTCTTTCTCCAGATCGGCTTTGTGAATTCGTAGCATGTTCGTTTTGAAGTTCTGCGAAGGGAGGATCTTGTGGAAACTGTTCCAGGCGAAGCAAGAGCTTTGAGGT
>JAHJUC010000354.1 GCA_018829385.1 Alphaproteobacteria bacterium | reverse complement strand
TGCTGGTCACCCCGATCCTGGTCTGGAATGTCTACAACGCCCGCAAAGAAACGCGCTGAGGGAGACGGCGATGCACGCAACATCATCGAGAAAATCACCTCTCGTCTGGGCCGTTCACATCTCGGTCGTGGCCCTCGTGGCGCTCTGGCTGTTTCCGACCGTCGGCCTGTTCGTCTCCTCCTTCCGCACCGCCGACCAGATCGCCAATTCGGGCTGGTGGGCGTCGCTGTTCACCCAGGAGCGGCAGGCCCCGGCGATCCGCATCGAGGGCGCGGAAGAACTGGTCGACGGCGAGTTCGTCATCTCGGGAGATCTCTTCGAGGCAAGCAATGTCAGCATCAGCCGCTGGGGCACCAGCTCGCGCGAGCCCGAGGCCTATGAGCCGGGCCAGGTGGTCGATCTGGGCGACGGCGAGCGTCTGACCGTCGCCGAGGACGGCGCATTCCGCCTCTCCGCGGCCGAGAGTTTCGGCGACAGCCGCCTGCCGCGCGTCTTCACCACCGCCACGCGGCCGCCTGAATTCACGCTCGAGAATTACCGCTTCGTGCTGTTCGATCCGGGCAACCGGGAAGGCATGGCCAAGGCCTTCTTCAACACGCTGACGGTCACGATTCCCGCCACCGTCATCCCCATCGTCATTGCCGCCTTCGCCGCCTACGCGCTGGCCTGGATGCGCTTTCCCGGCCGCTCGCTGCTGATCGCGGCCGTCGTCGGCCTGCTGGTGGTGCCGCTGCAGCTGGCGCTGATCCCGCTCCTGAAGCTGCACAACGACATCGGTATCGGCAAGGGCTATCTCGGCGTCTGGCTCGCCCATACCGGCTTCGGCCTGCCATTGGCGATCTACCTGTTGCGCAACTACATGGTCGGCCTGCCGCGTGACATCATCGAGAACGCCCGCGTCGACGGCGCCACCGATTTCCAGATCTTCGTCAAGATCATCCTGCCGCTGTCGTTTCCGGCGTTGGCCTCCTTCGCCATCTTCCAGTTCCTGTGGACCTGGAACGATCTGCTGGTCGCGCTCGTCTTCCTGATCGACGCGACCGGCGAGACCACCGTCATGACCAAGCAGATCGTCGAGCTGCTCGGCACCCGCGGCGGCAACTGGGAGATCCTGGCGACCTCCGCTTTCGTCTCGATCGCGGTGCCGCTGGTGGTCTTCTTCGCCATGCAGAAATATCTCGTGCGCGGCCTTCTGGCCGGCTCCGTGAAATAACGAGGCCTTTATGAAAACCATGACTCTCGCCGGCAAGCGGCAGCAAACCGGCCTCGATCTGGCGCCCGATGCACAATGGTGGCGCGGCTGCGTCATCTATCAGGTCTATCCGCGCTCCTACCAGGACACCTCGGGCGACGGGATCGGCGACCTGATCGGCATCGCCGACCGCATCGAATACATCGCCTCCCTCGGTGTCGACGCCATCTGGATCTCGCCGTTCTTCACCTCGCCGATGCGGGACTTCGGCTACGACGTCTCCGATTACACCAATGTCGATCCGATGTTCGGCACGCTGGGCGACTTCGATCATCTGGTCAGGGTGGCGCACGACCACGGCATCCGCATCATGATCGACCTGGTGCTCTCGCATTCCTCCGACCAGCATCCCTGGTTTGTCGAAAGCCGCATGGACCGCACCAACCCGAAGGCCGACTGGTATGTCTGGGCCGAGCCCAAGCCCGACGGCACCCCGCCCAACAACTGGTTGTCGATCTTCGGCGGCTCGGCCTGGCAATGGGACGGCAAGCGCGAGCAGTATTACCTGCACAATTTCCTCACCTCGCAGCCCGACCTCAACTTCCACAACGAGGAAGTCCGCCAGGCCCTGCTCGATGTTGTGCGCTTCTGGCTCGATCGCGGTGTCGACGGTTTCCGGCTCGACACCATCAATTTCTATTTCCACGACAAGGAACTCAGGGACAACCCGCCGCTGGCCAGGGAGCTGCGCAACGATTCGATCGCGCCGGCGGTTAATCCCTACAACCACCAGCTCCATGTCTACGACAAGAACCGGCCGGAAAACCTCGAGTTTCTCAGGCGCTTCCGCGCGCTGCTCGACGAGTATCCCGGCACCACCGCCGTGGGCGAGGTGGGCGATGCCCAGATCGGGCTGCAGATCGTTGCCGACTACACCTCCGGCGGCGACAAGATGCACATGTGCTATGCCTTCGAGTTCCTCTCCGGCACGCCGCTCACCGTTGCCCGGGTGCGCGCGGTGTTGACGGATTTCATGGTGGCGGCGCCCGAAGGCTGGGCCTGCTGGGCCTTTTCCAACCACGACGTCGTCCGTCACGCCACACGCTGGGGCGGCAGTGTCAACGACCGGGAGCATTACCTGCGTCTGCTTGCCGGCCTGATCCTGTCGCTGAGGGGCTCGGTCTGCCTCTACCAGGGCGAGGAACTGGGGCTGACCGAAGCCGACCTGGCATTCGAGGACCTGCAGGACCCTTACGGCATCCAGTTCTGGCCTGATTTCAAGGGTCGTGACGGCTGCCGCACGCCGATGGTCTGGTCCGAGCACGAGCAGTGCGCCGGCTTCACCAACGGCCAGCCCTGGCTGCCGATTCCGCCCGAGCATCGCCATCTCGCCGTCGATGCGCAGGACAATGTCCAGGCTTCCATGCTCAACCATTACCGGCGCCTGGTCGCATTCCGCAAATCCCACCCGGCGCTGGTCAAGGGCAGCCTCGAATTTGTCGAGACGGGAGATTCCGTGCTCTCGATGATCCGCCGCGACGGCAACGAAGCCATCTTCTGCGCCTTCAATCTGAGCGAGGAAGCCCAGGTCATCGACCGTCCGGAGGGGGCGCTCGAGCCGCTCGACGGCCACGGGTTTTCGGGATTCCTGCGTCCCGATACAATAGAACTATCACCTTACGATGCTTTTTTCGCCAGGCTCGGGTGAAGCCATTCAGGGCGTGAGGGGAGGAGACAACATGGCCGGCTTGAAATTGAAGGCTCTCAAGAAATCCTACGGTGCCGTCGATGTGATCCACGGCGTCGATCTCGAGATCAGGCAGGGCGAATTCATCGTCTTTGTCGGCCCTTCGGGCTGCGGCAAGTCCACACTGCTGCGCATGATCGCGGGGCTGGAGGAAATCACCGGCGGAACGCTGGAAATCGACGGCATGGTGGTCAACGATGTGCCGCCGTCCAAGCGCGGCATCGCCATGGTGTTTCAGTCCTACGCGCTTTATCCGCACATGACGGTCTACGACAACATGGCCTTCGGCCTGCGCATCGCCGGCCAGAGCAACGAGGAAATCGATCGCCGGGTCCGCTCCGCCGCCGATATCCTGCAGCTGGGCGACTATCTCGACCGGCTGCCGAAGGCTTTGTCGGGGGGGCAACGCCAACGTGTCGCCATCGGCCGCGCCATCTGCCGCGATCCCAAGGTCTTCCTGTTCGACGAGCCGCTCTCCAACCTCGATGCCGCCCTGCGCGTGGCGACCCGCATCGAGATCGCCAAGCTCAATGAATCCATGCCCGAGACGACCATGATCTACGTCACCCACGACCAGGTCGAGGCAATGACCCTGGCCGACCGCATCGTGGTCCTGTCGAAAGGCGTGATCGAGCAGGTCGGCCCTCCGATGGAGCTCTACGACCGGCCGCAGAACCTGTTCGTGGCGCAGTTCATCGGCTCGCCGGCGATGAACATCATTCCCGGAACCATCGAGAGTGCCGGCGCCAGCGCCGTCATCTCCTTTGCCAACGGCAAGTCGGTCGACACCGGCATTTCCGTTCCCGACGCGGACAAGGGCAGGAAGGCCTCCTTTGGCATCCGGCCGGAAGACCTGGTGGCCACCACCGGTGATGATTTCCTGTTCGAGGGCACGGTCTCGATCGTCGAGGCGCTGGGCGAGGTCACGCTGCTTTATGTCGAGGACCTGACCGAGGACGAGCCGATCATCGCCAAGATGCCGGGGCACCAGCCGGTCAAGCGCGGCGACAGGCTGCGGTTTACCGCCGACAAGGCCAAGCTGCATCTGTTCGATGCAACCGGTCATACCTACCGCCGCTGAGATCGGACGCTGCCTGAGTGCAACAAAGCCCCGGCCTTTCGGTCGGGGCTTTTGCATGACGGGTCGTGACTGGAGGTCGGGGCGGATGAGACCGGCCGGGAGGAAACCGGCCTCATCCTGTCGTCATGGTCTTAGCGGTTGAACAGTTCCAGCGAACGTTCGAAACGCTCTGCCTTCACGGTGTCGCCGACCGAGGCGGTTGCGGTGTAGTCGACACCAGACAGGCCGGCCTTTGCGGCATGGGCTTCAGCGGCCGGGCCGTGGGTCGGGGCGTTCAGCTCGACATAGTCGTTGGGGGACTGGGCGAAGGCGCCGGTTGCTGCAGCGAGGGTCAGGCCGAGGGCGATGATGATCTTGTTCATGGTCGTTTTCCTTTGGTTCATGTGGGCGCAACGGTGACGGTCGGATGGGGTTCCATCGCCTTGTCGTCTGCCCGGGGGATTTGAAGATTGGAGCGGATGAAGCCGGCCG
>JAHJUC010000353.1 GCA_018829385.1 Alphaproteobacteria bacterium | reverse complement strand
TCGCTGGTCGAGACCCGCGCCAGCCTGGATCTACCGCTCGCCGGTCTCAGGCTCACCGGCATGGCCGACCGGCTCGACCTGCGCCGCGACGGAACCGCCTGGATCATCGACTACAAGACCGGCGGCACCCCGTCGCGCAAGGAGGCCCGCATCCTGCTTGATCCGCAGCTGGCGCTCGAAGCTTACGCCCTGATCAATGGCGGCTTTGCCGATGTCGGCGGGATGCCGGTGTCCGGGCTTTTCTATCTGCGTCTGACCGGCCGCGAGCCCTTCGCCGAACGCATCGATACCGACCCGGAAAAGCCGGGACGCGACGAATTCCTGGGCCCGGCGGATCTGGCCACAAGGGCGGTCGATGAATTCGTCAAGCTGGTCGGCCTGCTCCGCTCCGGCCGTCGCGGGTTCCTGTCGCGTGCGATTCCGCGCAGCGCCCGCGATTTCGGCGGTGAATATGACCACCTGGCGCGGGTCGCCGAATGGCAGACCGCCGTGGACGCCGATGGAGGCGATGGCGATGACTGACGACAGCGGCATGAACGTCATTTCCGACACCACGATGCGCCAGAACCTCGCCGCGACGCCAACGCTGTCGGCCTGGGTGTCGGCCAATGCCGGTTCCGGCAAGACCCATGTGCTGGCCCGCCGGGTGATCCGGCTGCTGCTGCGCGGCGCCCGTCCCTCGGCGATCCTCTGCCTTACCTACACCAAGGCCGCCTCGGCGGAGATGTCCAACCGGATTTTCCGCACACTTGGCGAGTGGGTGCGGCTCGATGACGCCGGGCTGGCCGAGAGGATTGCCGAGCTCGAGGGGCGCGATGCCGAGCCGCACCAGCTGGTGCGCGCCCGCCGGCTGTTCGCCACCGCGCTCGAAACGCCCGGCGGCCTCAAGATCCAGACCATTCATGCCTTCTGCGAAGCCGTGCTGCACCGGTTTCCGCTCGAGGCCAACATTCCCGGCCATTTCAACGTGCTTGACGACCAGAAGGCAGCTGAATTGCTGGCCGAGGCGCGGCGCCAGCTGATGTCAGCCCAGTCGTTCGAGAACGACCCGGATCTGGCGGCCGCCGTGACCGAAGCGCTCGACATCGGCGGCGAGGCCGGTTTCGACACATTGCTCGCAGGCCTCTACGCCCGCCGCCGCGACTACCTGGCCTTTGACGCGAAGGCCCGGACGCCGGGCGGCGCCGAGACCCTGATCAGGGCGGCATTGGGCTTGTTGCCGCACGAGAGCGAGGCGTCACTTGTCGAGACTGCCTGGCCGCTCGAGGCGCTGCCGGTCGATTACATACGCGCGGTCTTCGAGTTTGCCGAATCGGCCAAATCGGCGACGAAAGCATACAATCTGGCTTACGGATTGCTGGCTGTGGGTTCGGAGCCTGATGCAAGGCAACGGCTGGAACTGCTCCGGGAGGTGTTCTTCACCAAATCCGGATCGCCGGCCAAGCTTGGCGGCGTTGCCTCGAAGACGGTCCAGGACCGGTTTCCCGATCTCGCCGACCGTGTTGCCGAGGCCCAGGCCCAGGTGGTCGCTATTTTCGACCGGCTGGCGCGACTCAGGATGCTGGCGGCCTCGCTGACCGCTTTCCGGCTGGCGCGGCGCTATCTCGGCGAGTTCGAACGGCTGAAGACCCGCCAGGCCCTGCTCGACTACGACGACCTGATCGGCGCAACCGAGGCGCTGCTGTCGAAAAGCGGCGCCAGCGCCTGGGTCCACTACAAGCTCGACCAGGGTATCGACCATGTACTGGTCGACGAGGCGCAGGATACGGCGCCGCTGCAGTGGAATGTCATCGGCGCCCTGTCCGACGAATTCTTTGCCGGCGAAGGAGCCCGCCCGGCGACCCGCACGCTGTTTGCCGTCGGCGACGAGAAACAGTCGATCTATTCGTTCCAGGGCGCCAGGCCCGAGAG
Source organism: Alphaproteobacteria bacterium (assembly GCA_018829385.1). Classification (GTDB taxonomy): domain Bacteria; phylum Pseudomonadota; class Alphaproteobacteria; order Rhizobiales; family Rhizobiaceae; genus Hoeflea. The sequence continues at coordinate 2,384 of JAHJUC010000353.1, read as the reverse complement.
GTTCGCCGAGGAGCGCAGCCGAATCGCACGGCTTGCGCGGGCGGCGGATGCGGAGTTCGCCGAGGTCTCGCTGCGCGTCTCCTTCCGCTCTTCCACCGAGGTGCTCAAGCTCGTCGACCATGTCTTTGCCGAAGCGGACGCGCTGCGCGGCATGGGCTCCGCCGATGAGCCGGTGATCCATGAGACGGCGCGGATGCAGGCCCCGGGCCTGGTCGAAGTCTGGCCGATGATTGCCAAGGAACAGGCCGGCAATGACGAGGACTGGACCGCCGCCTTCGACGAGGTGCCGGAAACCGCGCCCGCCGCCCGGCTGGCGCGCCGCATTGCCGAAGTGCTGTCCCGCTGGGTCGGTCACGAGATGATCGAGGACCAGAAATCGAAAAGGATGCGACCGGTGGCGCCGGGCGACATTCTGGTGCTGGTCAGGAAGCGCGACGGTTTCGTTCCCACACTGCTGCGAACCCTCAAGGCTACGACCGACATACCGGTGGCAGGCGCCGACCGCTTGCGCCTGACCGATCATATCGCGGTGCAGGACCTGATGGCGCTCGGCCGTTTCGTGCTGCTTGGCGATGATGATCTTTCGCTCGCCGCCCTGTTCAAGAGCCCGTTGCTGGATCTTGGCGAGGATGACCTGTTTGCCGTGACCGCCGGGCGGCCTGACGGAATCTCGGTCTGGCAGCGGTTGCAGGAACTGGCTGAGGCCGAACCGCGCCTTGCCCGGGCGGTTGAGAAGCTCAAGCGCTGGAAAGTCCGGTCGGCGCACCAGCCGCCGCATGACTTCTATGCAGCGCTTCTCGGCCCCGATGGTGGCCGCAAGGCCTATCTCTCCCGTCTCGGCCATGAGGTCGGCGATGTGCTCGACGAGTTTCTCGGCCTGACGCTCGACCACGAGCAGGCGGGCTTGCCCGGTCTGCAGTCATTCCTCGCCATGCTTGAAACCGATACGCCGGAAATCAAGCGCGAGATGGAAGGCCAGTCCGGCGCGGTGCGGATCATGACCGTGCATGCGGCCAAGGGGCTGGAAGCCCCGATCGTGTTCCTGGTGGATTCGGGCGGCGAAGCGTTCCAGCACACGCATCAGCCCCGGCTCTGGCTGCTGCCGTCCGCCCCCAAGAACGAGGAAGCGCCGTCGGTCCCGGTCTGGCTTCCCGACAAGGCCCACGAGAACGAGGCGGTAGCGCCGGTCCGCGAGAAGATGCGCGAGCAGGCCGAGGAGGAATATCGCCGCCTGCTCTATGTCGGGCTGACCCGCGCTGCCGACCGGCTGGTGATCTGCGGATACCGCGGCCTCAGGGAGGTCAAGACGCCGACCTGGCATTCGATGGCCGCGGCGGGTCTGGAGCGGGCCGCCGTCGAAGCCGGCTATTCCGTCTCCGACGGGGTGCATGGGGCAGGCGACGAGGCTTTCGAAGTCCGCCGTTTCAACCGCATTCGACCCGATGAGGCAAAGACCGGCACGGCCGCGACGGCGATGGGTCCGGCCCCGGCACCCTCGACCTCAGCGATCTCGATCCCGTCCGATCCCCTGCCGCCGCCTGCGCGCTTGCCCCGGCCGCTGGCGCCTTCGGGTGTCAGCGCGGTGCTCGAGGACAGCGCGGATGTGGCGTCCCGGTCGCCCTTTGCCGATGGCCAGGCCGGATCGGCGGCGGCGCTCGAGCGCGGCAGCATGATTCACCGCCTGCTTCAGGTCCTGCCTTCAGTTCCGGAAGCCGAGCGCCAGACTGTGCTTTCGCGCTACCTCGCGCGCGCCTTGCCCGAAGCCCAGGCTGCGACGGCCGAGACCATCGAGGCCCAGGTGCTCGCGGTCCTGCAGGATCCGCGTTTCGCGCCGATCTTCGATGCGCCCGGCGAAACCGAGGTCTCGGTCATGGGCACCTTGCGGATCAGGGGCGAAGAGCGAGCCGTGTCGGGCCGCATCGACCGCATCGCGCTCGATGGTGACCGTGTCCTGATCATCGACTACAAGACCGGGCTTGCGCCAGATCCCGGCGAAGAGCCGCCAACGGGCCATGTCGCCCAGCTGGCCATCTACCGCGCGTTGCTTGCACCTCTCTATCCGGGGCGGCGAATTGACGCTGCCCTGGTCTATGTTTCCGGCCCGTTTCTCCTGGAAATCCCCGGCCCTGCGCTTGATCAGGCGATCGCCCATTTCGACGGCTGATTCGGGTGCGCCCATCACGGCTCGGTGAGCCCTGGCGAAAAGCCTTGAATACTTAAGGGCGAATCATCACATTGGGCTCATCTGAGTCATCCATCAAAGGAGTGCCGAATCATGGCAACCGTAAAAGTAGACGCCGCCAATTTTCAGAGCGAAGTGCTCGATTCGACCGTGCCTGTCGTGGTCGACTTCTGGGCCGAATGGTGCGGGCCGTGCAAGATGA
>JAHJUC010000352.1 GCA_018829385.1 Alphaproteobacteria bacterium | reverse complement strand
CGCTGGCCGCGGCGGTGTTCGCCGTCATCACGATCGAAATCAACGGCATGGCGGTATTCTCCGACGACCAGATCCGCGCCGATCCGATGCGGCTGGTCGAGGCGATCACCTCCGGCGTTGCCTTCCTCGCCGCCGGCACGATTCTGCTCAGGCACGGGAAGGTGAAGGGCCTGACCACCGGGGCGGGGATGTGGCTGGCCGGAGCCGCCGGCCTGTCGGCGGGGCTGGGTCTGTGGCTGGTGGCCGGTCTGTCGTGCCTGCTGGGTGCATTCGTGCTGGCGCTGCTGCGCCGTCTGGAAACCCGGATGGCGCTGAAAGCCCGAATCCATGAAGCGGACCACGAGAGCAGCGACTGAGTGGCCGCGGATTGTCAATGCCGTCAAGCGCCGGAGAGATGTCCAATTTCGTTGCCCGCGCCCGCAAAAATTGGTATGAGCCGGGCCATGGGATCGAAATTCAGATGTCTCGCGCCTCAAATCTTCGTGCTGCAGGACCACAAGCGCCTGCCGGCACGGTTTTTCGCGCGCATATCCGGGGCGCTGTCCGGGCTCGGCGCCTGAGGCCCGCGCCTGTTCCGCTGCCGCTTGCGGCGGCAATCCGATCCACTTGCTTTGACCCTTCATACGGACCACCACCATGACCGCACCGCGCACACTTTATGACAAGATCTGGGACGACCACATGGTCGATCAGCAGGAGGACGGCACCTGCCTGCTCTATATCGACCGCCACCTGGTTCACGAAGTCACCAGCCCGCAGGCGTTCGAGGGTCTCCGTACCGCGCACCGCAAGGTCCGCGCGCCGGAGAAGACATTGGCCGTCGTCGACCACAACGTTCCGACCTCGCCCGACCGGGCGCAAGGCATCAAGAACGAGGAAAGCCGCATCCAGGTCGAGGCGCTGGCCACCAACTCGGCCGAATTCGGCGTCGAGTATTTCAACGAGAACGACAAGCGCCAGGGCATTGTCCACATCGTCGGTCCGGAACAGGGCTTCACCCTTCCCGGCACCACCATCGTCTGCGGCGACAGCCACACCTCGACGCACGGCGCTTTCGGGGCATTGGCGCACGGCATCGGCACCTCCGAGGTCGAGCACGTGCTCGCCACCCAGACGCTGATCCAGCGCAAGGCCAAGAACATGCTGGTCGAGGTCAATGGCGAACTGCCCGAGGGCGTCACCGCCAAGGACATCATCCTCGCCATCATCGGTGAGATCGGCACTGCCGGCGGCACCGGCCATGTCATCGAGTTTGCCGGCGAGGCGATCCGCGCGCTGTCGATGGAAGGCCGGATGACGGTCTGCAACATGACCATCGAGGCAGGCGCCCGCGCCGGCCTGATCGCGCCGGACGAGAAGACTTACGCCTATTTCAAGGACCGGCCGCGCGCGCCCAAGGGCAAGGCCTGGGACATGGCGGTCGAATACTGGAAGACGCTGCCGTCGGACGAGGGCGCGCATTACGACAAGATTGTCCGGCTCGACGCCGCGGCGCTGCCGCCGATCGTCTCCTGGGGCTCGTCGCCCGAGGACGTGATCGCCGTCACCGGCGTGGTGCCGAACCCCGACGACATCAAGGACGAGGCCAAGCGGACCTCGAAATGGCGGGCGCTCGACTATATGGGCCTGAAGCCCGGCACGAAGATCACCGACATCGCGGTCGACCGGGTGTTCATCGGCTCGTGCACCAATGGCCGGATCGAGGATCTGCGCGCCGCGGCCAAGGTGGTCGAAGGCAAGACCGTCAGCCCCAGCGTCAGCGCGATGATCGTTCCGGGCTCCGGCCTGGTCAAGGAACAGGCGGAAGCCGAGGGTCTGGACAAGATCTTCAAGGCGGCGGGCTTTGACTGGCGCGAGCCGGGCTGCTCGATGTGTCTGGCGATGAACGACGACCGGCTGAAGCCCGGCGAACGCTGCGCCTCGACCTCGAACCGCAACTTCGAAGGCCGCCAGGGTTTCAAGGGCCGCACCCACCTGGTCTCGCCGGCGATGGCGGCGGCCGCGGCAGTGGCCGGGCATTTTGTCGACATCCGCGAGTGGAAGTAGGCGGCGCTGCTTTCAGCGTTCCTGCGTCTCCATCCATCGTCATCCCGGCCTTGAGCCGGGATCCAGCTCGCCCAAGTCCTTGGGCGAAAAGAGTCTTTGACCCGGCCGACGCCGGGTCACGGGACTCCGGATCAGGTCCGGAGTGACGGAGATTGAGGCTCGTCCACGCCCCACACCTCCGCTTCCACCTCTCCCTTGAGGGGAGGTCGGCGACTGGCTTGCACCGCAAGACAGAGCCGGGTGGGGGTAAGTGCAGCCCGTG
>JAHJUC010000351.1 GCA_018829385.1 Alphaproteobacteria bacterium | reverse complement strand
TTGGGCCAGGAGAAGCCGCGGATGATGCCGGGCATCACATCGGCAATGATTTCTTCCGCATCGCGTCCCGGCTTCGAAATATGGGCGACGTAGAAATCGCCCTTCTTCGGGTCGGTGTGCACATGGGCCTCAGAGACATCGCTCAGCCCGGCCTTGCGCAGAAAGCCCGCCAGCGCCTGCTCGGGCGCCTTGGTCGAGGGGCCCTTGATCTCCTCGTGCACGTCCTTCGAGCGCGGCGTCAGGCCACGGATGTCGAGCGTCAGCCGGCGCGGCGTCCAGTATTCGCGCGCCGCCTCGTAGGTCAGGCCCGCATCGACCAGCGCATCGGTGACGGATTTGCGCAGATCGCCAGCAGCCTTGCGCTGCATGCGCGCGGGTATCTCTTCGGAGCGAAGTTCAATCAGAAGGTCGGGCATCAGTTCAACTCCACGCTCAGCGATACGCGCATGCCATTGTCCGATTTGCCCGTCCTCACGGCTGCGCCGCTGCGGGCGTGCGGGCGCGCAGGAATTTCTTCGGAGCGAAGTTCAATCAGAAGGTCGGGCATCAGGTCTCACGCGGTCATAGGTTTGCTGAGCGCGGCTTAGCAAGGGCTGCGCCAAAAGTCACCTTCCCTCACCGCAAAAACGAGCACGTGCGGCGACCGAAAAAGCGTGATGCGGCGGCGGAAATCAGGCGCTGGCGGAAACGGCCTTGTGCGAGCCATCGCAAAAGGGCTCTCCGTTGGTCTGCTTGCAGGCGCAGAAAAATTTCGCGGCGGTCTTGTCCGCCGTCCATTTGACCGGCGCGAACTCAGTGCCCTTGTGGCTGCCATCACAAAAAGGCTGGTTTTTGGATTGCCCGCAGGCACACCAGAAGTAATTCTTGCCCTCTTCGACTTCGACGCGAATGGGGGCCGTTCCGGCAACGTGGCCTTTTGTCATGGCAATTCCTGCTCCAGCTTGTCCAACCCGAAGTCAACTAGCCTCAGCGCAAGGAAATTCAAGCATTCCCTAATCAAGTCGCATTGTTGCCGCGCGGACGCAAGACCGCATGCCGCCTACCAGCCGCCACCACCGCCGCCGCCGCCGCCGCCGCCCGACGAGCCGCCGCCGGAGGAACCCGACGAGCTCTTGGGTTGCGGCATCGAGGCCGCCATCGCCGCCGAGACGGCCGCGACCGAGGACGCGGCTGCTGCCCCGATGTTGCCGGGCGACCAGGAACGGCCGTGATACCATTGCGGCCGGTAGTCCTTTTCACGCTCCGGTGCGATGCGGGCAAGCTGCGCCGCCCATGCTTCCGACCAGGGCTTTTCAACGCCGAGTCCCGCCGCATAGGGCAGGAAGCGCTCGAACAGCTCTTCCGACATCTCCGGCGCATCGCGCATGTTGAGCCGGTTGGTTTCGGCTGTCTCGAGGTAGAGCTTGAAGCCCTTGATATCAGTGAGCACCTTGGCGCCAATTTCGGTCGGCGCGCCCAAAAGCCAGGTCATCGCAATCATGGTGACGCAGCCGACGATCACCAGCAGGCCGGCCAGACGGTAGACCGGCAGATCGCCGGGAACGAAGACAACCAGGACGCCGATCAGGAAGACAGCCGCACCCAGGACAAAGAGGACGCCGCCGATGAAGCGGCTGCCGGCGCCCCCCTCCCCGAACAGGCTTCGTCCGGCAACCCACATGCCGCCGCCGAACAGCGAGGTAAACAGCACCGGGATCAGGTAGAGAATGCCCTCTTCCGGCGGATCCTGCAGCACAAGGCCGATGACGAACGTGGCGATGGCGAGGAGGACGCCGGGGATGAACCAGCCGATATTGGCGTTGTAGTAGCGGCCCGCGTATTCCGACGAGATTGCCTGACGCAGGTTGGTCAACGCGCTTTTCAGGGCCGGTCCATTGTGCTTGTCGAGAACGATTTCCTCGCGGTTTGCCAACAGGCCGGAATAGAGCGCCTGCTCGCCGGGCGGCAGTGCCGGCGCATCCCGCTGCCCGGCCGCGGCTCCGCGCTGGAGCGTCACCGTACCGCGCGAATCCTCGTCGATCTGCAGGAAGCGCTTGACCCCGAGCGACAGCAGCGCCGCGATGAACGGAAGGTCGACCCCCTTCTTGCCGGAGCGGAAGCCGTTGAAATGGGCATAGGACAAGGCCGCCGGCGAGAGCTTTTCCGGTGGATGGAACAACGGGATGACCGGCGGCGACGGCGGATCGCGGCCGACCTTGTTCCAGGCGTAGAGGAAATAGGCGGGAACGCCGAGCCAGCCGAGGATCAGCAGGAAGATGCCGGCATTGTCGGCGAGGCCCGCGAAGCCGCCGCCCGAGTCTGGCGTCACCACGCCTTCGGTGAAACCGACGGCGATGGTCATGCCTTCCTCGGGGCCGAGCGGCCGGGTGAGCGCAAAGCGGACTTCGGAGCCGCCACTGAGTACCGAGCCAGTATAGTTGCCGCCGGTCGCGCCAAACGGCCCGGTGTAGGCGGTCACCTGATCCCGGATCGCCCGGGCACCGTCGGGAAGGGAAACGCGGGCTTCCGCCTTGAGGATCGGGAAGCTCCAGAAATTGCCGGTGACGTTCCAGTAGAGTTCGTCATACCCGTCGAAGAACCGCAGCTGCCGGGTGGTGACATAACGGATCGTGTAGGTGTGCTCGCCGCGCGGGATGAACACATCGGCATCGCCGATCAGGATGCGGAAGAAACGGCCCTGCCACTCGGTATGGTAGGGCGACGGCCGGCCGTTGTGCAGCACCTCGACGAGGTCGAAACCGTTGCTCGACCAAAGGCCCCAGTCATCGAGCGCGCGCAGCGGGATATCGCGATAGATGCCGCGGCGGATGTCGTTGCCCTCGGCGTTGACGGTGATGGTCTCTGTGACTTCCAGCGAGGCGTCAGCGCGCACCTCGATATCGGCGATGAAGGAGCGGATCTCTTCCCGCGCCCAGGAGCCGCCGGTCATCGTTAGCGAGAACAGGATTGCGGAGACGAGGGAAAGGAGCCATTTCATCGCGGAATCTCCTCAAGATAGGTGACGCCAAGGGACGCCAGCGCGTCCCAGTAGCCGGGATAGGTCTTGCCGACGCATTTCGGGTCGAGAATGGTGATGCCCGAGGTCTTCAGGCCGGCCAGCGCGAAACTCATGGCGATGCGGTGATCGGCGAAGGTATCGATCTCGGCCTTCACGGTCTGGCCGGCAAGCGCGGGGTCGGCATTGACGATGAGATCGTCGCCCTCCTCGCGCGCAAGGCCCTCGCGGATGGCGTTGAGGCCGAGCGAGAGCGCGCGCACCCGGTCGCATTCCTTGACCCGCAGGTTGGCAATGCCGGTAAAGCGCACCGGCGTGGCGTTGAACGCGGCCAGCACGGCGATGGTGGGAATGGCGTCCTGCATCTGCGAGCCGTCGATGACGGCGGGCATATTCGGAAAAGCCGAGATCACCTCGAAGGCCCTAGCGTCGGGCTGGGTGAAGGCCGAAGGGGCCGTGCCGATGTCGATGCTGCCGCCGGTCAGCGCTTCGGCGGCCCAGAGATAGGTGGCGGCCGAGGCGTCGGGTTCGATGTGGAAATCGGCGGCACGGTAGCCGGTCGGCGCGATCCGCCAGACCGACGGCGTGACCTGCTCGACGTCCGCCCCGAACGCCCGCATGGCGGAAAGCGTCAGGTCGATATAGCCGCGCGCGCCGATGTCGTCGCCGGCGAGTTCGACGGTAAAAGGCTTGCCCGAACAGGGTGCGGCCATCAGCAGCGCCGAGACATACTGGCTCGACAGGCCGGCGTCGATGACGACCTGATGGGCGGCGAAGCCGCCCGTGCCATCAATGGTCACCGGGGGACAGCCGGACGGGGCCAAGATATCGACGCCCAGCGATTTCAGTGCATCCACCAGCGGGGTGATCGGCCGCTTGCGCATGTGTTCGTCGCCGTCAACGACGAAGCGGCCGTTGCCCAGCGCCACCGTGGCAGTCAGGAACCGCGTCGCCGTGCCGGCATTGCCGAGGAACAGCGGCCCGGCGGGCGGGCGCAGCTGCCCGGTTCCGCTGACCACGAAGGTGGTGGCGTCGGGTTCGCCAATGTCCACGCCCATGGCGCGCAAGGCTTCGGCCATGTAGTGGGTGTCATCGCTTTTCAGGGCGCCGGTCAGCCGGCTCGTGCCATCGGCAAGACCGGCCAGCAGCAGCGCCCGGTTGGTGATCGACTTCGATCCCGGAGGTGCTACAGCGCCCGAGAGAGCATGCCGCGGCGGCACGATCGTGAGTTTTTCACTTGTCATTTTCATTCTCAATAACCGGCCTGTCAGGCACGGTCAG
>JAHJUC010000350.1 GCA_018829385.1 Alphaproteobacteria bacterium | reverse complement strand
TCCATGGCGTCGAGCGCATGGCCGGCGAGCACGCCCGGCTGTTTCATGGCGTTCTTTTCGCCGATGGAGGCGATGATGGCGTCGCATTTCGCCCTGGTGCGCGAAGCGATGTTGATGTCGCCGAGCAGATCATTGTTCTGGGCGCATTTGTGCGCGACAACTTGCGCGACGCCGCCGGCGCCGATGATGAGGACGTTCTTCTTCATGATGGGGACTAACTCCTGTGTCCAATCGTCAGATGCCTTAGGAAAGGCTGTGTTCGAAATCCGCGTAATCAAACTCACGGACCGTTCTGAGGCTGCCATCCAGTTCGCGGATGGCGATTGACGGCATTTGCACGCCGTTAAACCAGTTTTTCTTGACCATGGTGTAGCCGGCGGCGTCCTGGACCGAGATCCGGTCGCCGATCTTCAGCTCGCCGGGAAAATCGAATTCGCCGAAGATATCGCCGGCGAGGCACGACTTGCCGCAGATCATGTAGCGGTGGTCACCCTTGTTGGGTTCGATCTTGGCGCTCTCGCGGTAGATCAGGAGATCGAGCATGTGGGCCTCGATCGAGCTGTCGACGATCGCCAGGTGCTTGCCGTTGTAGAGCGTGTCGAGCACGGTGACTTCCAGCGTCGTCGACTTCGTGATCGAGGCCTCGCCGGGCTCGAGATAGACCTGTACGCCGTACTCGCCGGAAAAGCGCTTGAGCCGCTCGGCGAATTTTTCCAGCGGGTAATCCGCGCCGGTGAAATGGATGCCGCCGCCGAGACTGACCCATTCGGCCTTTTTCAGGAGCGGGCCGAATTTTTGCTCGATGTCGCCAAGCATCCGGTCGAACAGGGCGAAATCGCTGTTCTCGCAATTGTTGTGGATCATGAAGCCGGAGATCATCTCCATCACCGGCTCGACCTTTTTCAGATCCCATTCGCCCAGCCGCGAGAATGGCCGGGCCGGATCGGCGAGATCGAAGCTCGAGGACGAGACGCCGGGATTGAGCCGCAGGCCGCGGATGATGGCTTTGGATTGATCTGAAAAGCGATTGAGCTGACTTATCGAATTGAAGATGATCTTGTCGGCGTAAGACACCACCTCGTCGATCTCGTGATCGGCATAGGCCACCGAATAGGCGTGGGTTTCCTTGCCGAACCGCTCGCGGCCGAGCCGCACCTCGTTCAAGGACGACGAGGTGGTGCCGTCCATGTAGTCGGCCATGAAATCGAACACGCCCCAGGTGGCAAAGCATTTGAGCGCCAGAAGCGCCTTCGCGCCCGAGAGTTCGCGCAGGCGGGCGATCTTCTCCATGTTGATCAGGAGCTTCGACTTGTCGATCAGATAATAGGGGGTCTGGATCACGGTCTCGTCCATCCTGGGGCATCCTGGCTGTCACGGAAAGGCGTTTGCACGCGGTCGCGCGGACCCGGGCGTCAGGGGCAATTAGGAAAATCCGCTGTCACACGCAAGGCCGAAACCGGATTTTGCCGAAAAAGGCAGCCTTCGCTGCCGCGGGAGAGGCTGAACAGGTGGTTTGCGCCGGGCCCGCCGGCATTCTTGTGACGGGTTCGCGACAGGTGCGAATGTCTTGACCTCGGTCAATGCCGAGGTCCGTTCGATCTTACTAATATGGCAAAGCTGCAATGTGAGGGTCGACGCCGATGCGTACTCAAGTCAAGGACATGGTTTGGCGCTTGCTGATGGCGGCGCTGTTGGTGATGGCCGGCGCGCAGGCCGGCATGGCCCAGGACGTGACATTCCGGACCTACAAGGATGTCGCCGGGTTCTCCTGCGAGTTCCCTTCGGACTGGGACTTCGACCAGGCGCGCAATTTCGACCGGATCTTCACCAGCGCGAAGGCCCCGGACGCCACCATCATCATCCAGGTGATCGAGCAGGCCAAGGCCGCGGAGAAAACAGTGGCCGGGCAGCTTGAAGCGCTGAAGCAGCAGCTTCTCAGGGCGCCCGACGGCCGGATCCTCAACGAGGGGACCGCTCCGATTGCCGGACAGCAGGTGCCGTTTCTCATCGCCGGCTACACTGCGCTCGACACGGCGGACACACAGCGCGCCTTCCGGCATATCCAGATGGTGGTGACCACGCCGCGCGCCTTCCTGCTGATGTCCTATTCGGCGCCCGACGAGAGCTTCGATCGGGACATGCGGGTGTTCCAGAACTGCTCGGCGACGCTGCAGATCGAGGCCGCGGGCACGGCCGCGCCATCGTCTCCCCAGCAACCCGCAGCCGAGCAGCCCGCACCCCAGCAACCCGCTCCCGAGCAACAGTCTCCGCCGCAACCGGCGCCCCAGCCGCCCGCTGCTCCGGAGGGTCAAGCCCAGGACACCGAGGTTCCCGACGCCGTGGCTCCGGGCAGCGAGGAGACGTTGATCTGGCGGCACAACACCGTTCGCGACTTCTGGATCGTGGTGCCGTCGATCTGGTCGAACAAGGCGGATCAGTCCGAGCCCTATTCGGTCGACATGCAGCATCCCGACCGGGTCGAGGGCGTGATCGTCTTTGCGGTCGATCTGGGCAAGACCTCCACGGT
>JAHJUC010000349.1 GCA_018829385.1 Alphaproteobacteria bacterium | reverse complement strand
CGCTGGCCGGCGCCACGGTGTTCGTGCCCACCCGCCGCGCCGCCCGGGTGCTTCGCTCCGAACTCACCGATCTCATCGGCAAGGGCTCGGCGATCCTGCCGTCGATCCGCCCGCTGGGCGAGACCGATGACGATGCCGGCTATTTCGATTCCGCCGACCCCGAAACACTGGCGCTCGATCCGCCGATCCCGCCAATTGCCGCCACGTTGCGCCTTGCCGATCTGGTTCTGGCCTGGAAGCGGGCCTTGCCGCAGAAAGTCAGGGATCATCTTGGCGGTGTGCCGCTGGTCGCCCCTGCCAATCCGGCCGACGCCATCTGGCTGGGCCGCGCCCTGTCGGAGCTGATCCAGGCGGTGGAGACCGAAGAGTGTGATTTCGCCGGCCTCGACGATGTCGCGTCCGCGGATCTGCAGCAATGGTGGCAGCTGACGGCGGAGTTTCTCAAGATCGCGCGCGAGTACTGGCCGGCGCTGCTTGAGGAAATCCACCGGTCCAGCCCGGCCCGTCATCACAATGCGATGCTCGACGTGTTCACCTGCAGCCTCGCCGCATCCCCGGCCGATCGCCCGGTCATCGTTGCCGGATCGACCGGAACCCGGCCCTCGACCGCCCGGCTCATTGCTACCGTGGCCCGCCTGCCCCACGGCGCCGTCGTCCTGCCGGGCCTGGATCACGCCATGCGGCGCTCGCACTGGCAGGCATTGACCGATGCGGCCCTGACGAGACAGTCGCCCGATGGCCGCGTCCTGGTCGATGTCGCGATCCGCAGTCACCCGCAATACGGCCTTCACACCCTGCTCCAGAGTTGTGGCGTCGAGACCGGCCGGATCGACGATATCCCGGAGATCGGCAGGCTTTCACCCGAACTGGCGGTCCGCCGTACGCTGGTCTCGCACGCGCTTCTGCCGGCGATCGCCACCGAAGCCTGGGGCGAACCGGGCTTCCTGCCGGATCCGTCCACGATCCTGCCCGGATTTGAGAATGTCAGCCTGATCGAAGCCACCAACGAGCGCGAGGAAGCCTCCGCTTTGGCAGCCGCCATGCGCCGCGCGCTTGAACCGCGCCCCGGCGTACCGGAGCCGACCGCGGCGCTGGTCACACCCGACCGCAACCTCGCCCGACGGGTCGTCACCGAGCTCGCACGCTACGGCATCGAGGCCAATGATTCGGGCGGCTCGCCGCTGACCTCGAGCCTGCAGGGCGGGCTGGCCCAGCTGGCCGTCCATGTCGCCTTCGCCCCGGGCGATCCCGTGGCGATCGCGGCTTTGATCAAGCATCCGCTCGCCCGGTTCGGTCTGAGCGCAGCTGAGGCCAGGGCCCGCGCCGGCTTCGTCGAGCGGATTGCCCTTCGCGGCGGAAGCGGATCTGCCGACATCGAGGAACTGGAAGCTCTGATCAGCAAGCGCGAAGCCGGACGCCACGAGCGCCATGCGCCCCGGTGGCTGAAGCGCATCGGCGATGATGAGGCCGGGCAGGCGCGCGATTTCGCCGCCCGCGCCGCCGCTGCCCTTGCACCGCTGACCTCCCTTCTGGTCGAACGCGCCGGTCCGGGCGTCACCAACGAAATCCCGATCGGCCGGCTCGCTGCTCTCACCGCGGACGTGCTGGAGCGCATCTGCATCGATGATACCGGAGCGCTCGAGGCCCTTTGGGGTGACGAGGCCGGGGCCGATCTTGCCGCCGTGCTGCTTGAAACCCGCGACAGCGGCTCGACGCTGAGCATGACCGGCCATGAATGGATCGGCGCACTCGATGCGCTTGTTTCGGGCCGGATGGTCAAGCCGCGCGCCGGCGGCCACCCCCGCGCCTTCATCTGGGGCGCGCTCGAGGCACGGCTTCAGCACGTCGACACCCTGTTGATGGGCGGCCAGAACGAAGGCGTCTGGCCGCAGGCCGGCCAGGAAGATCCGTTCCTGTCGCGCTCGATGAAGGCCGCCATCGGTCTCGAGCCGCCGGAACGCCGGATCGGCCAGGCGGCGCATGATTTCCAGATGGCGATGGGCGCCCCCGAGGTGGTGCTGTCGCGCTCGCACCGCTCCGGCAAGGCGCCGACCGTCGCCTCGCGCTGGCTTCAGCGGCTTCTGGCAGTCATCGGTCCGCAGCCGGCGGCCATGCTCAGGTCGCGCGGCGAAGCACTGCTTTCCCATGCCCGCACCCTGGATCACGGACCCTCCACACCCACCGCATCCCGCCCGGAACCGCGGCCGCCGGAAGAGTTGCAGCCAAAATCCTATTCCTTCTCG